>JALZLF010000087.1 GCA_030858865.1 Actinomycetota bacterium
CCGGCGAGTAGCGCGCCGACGCGCCCGGCCACCTCCAGCAGCGGCGCGCGACGCACCTCGGCCCGCACCAGATCCAGGGCCTCAGCCAGCCCCCGTTCGGCCTGGACCGACAGCCGCTGGACCGCGGGGCCCACCGACGTCGGCTCGACCTCGACCGTCACCGTGCGCGCCGGCAGGACACCGAGGCCGGCGCCGACCTCGAGCACAAGGTCGATCGTCACGTACCCGGTGGCTGCGTCGTGCACGGCGCGCTGCACCGCGGCCGGGTCTAGGTCCAGCCGCTCGACCCGGCGGCGCTGGACCGCACCCGGCACGCGGTCCCGCCGCTCGGCGCCGACCAGCACGAGTGTGTCGGGTCGCAGCTCCTCCAGGCGCTGGGCGACCGCCACCGCGCCGTAGTGCAGCTCCTCCACGAAGACCCCGGCGCCGAACTGCTCGGTGGCCAGCCGCTCGACGGCGAGCCGACCGAGGTCCAGATCACCCTGGTACAGCTGTCCGACCCCGCCGACCAGGACGGTCACGCCACGGCCGGGCTCAGTCCACCCCGCACGAGCAGGTGTTCACCTCTCGCACCACCGTCCCATGGCCGGTCGCGACGTGCGTGGTGCACGGCATGCACGGGTCGAAGCTGCGGATCGCCCGCAGCATGTCGATGCTGGTGAACCTCGACGGATCTGTCGTGTTCTCGATGATGGGGGTGTTCATCACGGCTTCCTCGTACGGCCCTGGCTGATCCCACGGGTCCCGTGGCGAGGCGTTGATCGTCGAAGGGGTGCAGATCTGGTAGTTGGTGAGCTTGCCGCCCTCCATCTCCATGTGGTGGGTGAGCCACCCGCGACCGGCGCCCCACCAGCCGACGCTGCGCCGCGACTCGGTGGGCATGTGCTTGTCCAGCTCGTCGGCCGGCACCGCGGCGACCTGCGTCTCACCCCGCTTCATCATCCGGTAGGCCTCCAGCAGGGTGTTGAGCGCGACCAGCTGGGAGAACACGTAGTGGTAGGCACGGCCGCGGTTGCGCTCGAAGGCGTTCCATTGCTCCGGGACACGCCACTCGACCTCGGCCTCGTGGGTCAGGCCCTTGGGGATGTGCATGCGCAGGCTGTGACCGGTCGCCTCGATGTAGTCGTTGGCGGGCAGCATCTGCGCCTTGGCCGTCATCAGCAGCCGCGAGTAGGCGCCGGCCTCGACGACCTTGCGGTCCCAGCGGGGCGTGCAGGCCCAGGTGTACTTCTCCTTCCAGTCCCGCCCACCCGGCCGAGGCAGCGTGCGCTTGTTCCACGGGTGGTAGGGGCTGATCGGGTTGCCCAGCGGGTCGGTTGCGTAGCGGTCGGTGGCGGACTCGTCGTAGTAGGAGTGCTCGACGAACTCCTCCCAGCCGATGTTGATGTCGGTCAGCCGGGTCGTGACCAGCTCGCCGTCGATCACGACCCCGGGGGTCGACCAGCGCTTCTGGCCCCACTCGTCGCAGTTCTCGTAGGTCGCGTCGTAGGCGTAGTGGTCGTCCCAGAAACCGGGGTCGACGTGGTTGGTCGGGCGCGCGCCGACCTGCAGGTAGCGCTCGTCGCACTCGTAGAAGAACGCGGGGATGTCGTCCCAGACCGCCATCATCCGCTGGGCGTAGTCGAAGATCTTGCCGAGCCGCGAGTGGTACTCGTTCAGGGTCTGCAGCGTGATCGTCGACGACACGCCGCCCGGCACCACGGTCTGGGGGTGCGGGTACTTGCCGGCCAGGATGACGAACATCTCCCGCGACAGACGGGTGAAGTCCAGACCCTCGCGATACAGCGACCCCGTCAACGGGTTCAGGGCCGTCATCAGGTCCGCCATCGTCTTGAACCCGTGGTGGCGCTCCCCCGGGCACTTCCAGGCCTCAGCCTTGGGCCACAGCTCGGGGTTGGCCTGCTTGACGACGGCCTCGGAGTAGTCCGGACCCGCCAGCAGGTACAGGTGCAGCGGGTTGTCGTATCCCATCTCCGCGGCCTCCTGCAGGTTGCGGACGATGGTGCCGAACGGCGGCGGGCGCAGGCCCATCGCCATCTCGATCGCGTACGCCGAGGCGTGCGCGTGCACCCCGCCGCACACGCCGCAGGCGCGCGAGGAGACGAAGATCGCGTCACGCGGGTCGCGGCCCATGAGGATGACCTCGTAGCCGCGGAACAGCGTGGCCTGGGAGTGAGCGTCGAGGTACCGGCCCTCGTTCAGGTCGGCGGTGACGTGGATCGCCAGCGCCCCAGCGACTCGCGTCACCGGGTCCATGTTGATGTCTTTGATGTGGCCGTTCGCCGCCATCAGGCGCTGGATCTGCGCCTCGCGGTCCGCGTCGGTCATGCCAACGTGAGGTTTCGTGGTGGTCACCGAGTAGGGGTCACGGATCCCCTCGCGCAGGCGCGCCTTGCCGCTCGCGTCGAACTCGACGGGCAGGGTCTTGAAGCACATACAGCTCAGCCTCTCTCGGAGCGGTCGGCGCCGACACCGAGGGCACCGTCGCGCTCCTTCGCCGGGTCGCGCTCCTCGGTCCACTCCGCGCGTTTGCCCCACGGCTGGACGTCGTTCTTGGCGGTGTCGCCGGAGCGCCGGATCCGGTCGTAGAAGCGGTGCCCGACGCCCTGCAGCGCGTTCGGCTCGGACTTGCGGCGCGCCCAGCCCGTGGGAGTGTCGCCCTGCAGGTCCCAGCGGACCTCCCGGTTGAGGTGGTCGTTGGAGTACCGGCGCAACGGTCGGATCAAGCTGCCGAGCAGACGCGAGGCGGTGGTGGACGCCAGCGAGCCGGGTGGGCGCTTGTAGAACGGGGTGAACTTGTCCGGGAAGCCCGGCATGGTGCAGCCGATGCATGCGCCGCCGGCGTTCATGCAGCCGCCGAGGCCGTTGATGGCGCCGCGCGAGGCGATGTTGCAGTTGACCACCGGACCCCAGCAGCCGATCTCGACCAGGCACTCCTTGTCGCCGAAGTCCTCGGCGTAGAGCCCCTCCTCGTAGTACGCCCCGCGCACGCAGTGGCGGTGCACCGTCTCGCCGAACAGCCAGGCCGGCCGGCCCAGCTCGTCGAACTCGGGCAGGGGCCCGAACCCCTGCAGGAAGTACAGGACCGCCGCGACCGTCTCGGTGAAGTTGTCACCGATCGGCGCGCAGCCTGGGATGTTAACCACGGGCACGCCGAAGGCGCTGCGGTAGTTCTTGCCCAGAAAGTCCATCATGCTCATGGCGCCGGTCGGGTTGCCTTCGGACGCGGGGATGCCGCCCCACGTCGCGCAGGTGCCGATCGCGATCGACGCGGCGGCGTTGGCGGCGAGCCGGGCGATCCACTCCGAGGCCGAGACCGGCCGCAGCTCGCCGTCGGGGCCCCACGGCTCCTCGCCCTGCGCCGACCAGTAGCCGCCCTCGGCGATGGCGCGCGTCTCGTCGGCGATCGAGCCTTCGAGGATGACGACGTACGGGCCGTCCAGCTCGCCGGACAAGGCCATCTCCGCCGCGCGCATGAAGTGGGGCCCGGACTCGACGTTGACGACCGGGTGGTGCAGGATCAGCCGTGGCAGGCCGGGATGGGCGCCCAACAGCAGGCTCTCCACCGACGGGTTGGTGGCACCGGTGACCGAGACGGTGCAGCCGTCGCAGCTCATCCCCGCGAACCAGAAGGCGTGGACCTTCTCCAAGGGGCCTATGCGGCTGAGCGCGCCGGCTTTGGCGGCCGGCGCGACCATGTCCTCCATGTAGGCCCGCGCCGGCATACCGAAGTCGCCGAGCTCGCTGCGGTCGTGGAAGCGGTCGACCGGCCCCAGCAGCTCCAGCAGCTGCTCGGCCGGCGTCACGTCCGCGAGCGTTCTGGCCATCGCCACGCCTCCCTGCGGCCGCGAGCACGACCGGTAACTGCACCCTACACTTAGCCGTGCGGTTGCACTAGAGTCTGCCAGCAGGGTGGCTCCTGGAAGGACAACCATGAGTGGTTGGGGACTCGGTTTCGGTATCGGCGCGCTGGTCGTGGTCGTCGTCGTGGTGTTGCTGCTGTTGATGATCGCGGGCGCCCGACGAGTCGCCGCAAAGGCGGAAGCGATCCTGGCGGCGCTGATCGAGGCGCGCGACAACACACAGGGTCTGTGGGCGTTGGCCGACACCAACCTCGCCGCGACCCGCATCGTGTCGGCGGCGGCAGCCGCACGCGTGGCGCTGAGCGCTCCAGGCGGTGACTCGTGAGCAATGTCGCACTGTGGTGGATCGCGCTCGCGCTGGGACTGGTGGTCTCGATCGTGGCAGTCGTACTGCTGCAGATGTTCCTGAACGAGGTGCACCGCATCGAGCGCGGTTCCGCCGCGATCTGGCGGGCCGGCAAGCAGGTCGCGGCCAACACCGCGACGACCTGGCAGCTCGGCGAGACCTCTACTCGCCTCGAGTTGCTGACCGACGAGGCGTTGCGGCACGACGCGCTGCTGCGGTCCCCCGACGGCAAGGGAACGTGACATGCGGGCGCTGCTGATCACCCTCACCGTCGTCGAGATCGTGGTGTTCCTCGGCGCCGTCGTTGTCTACCTCGTCGCGATCGCGCGTTCACTGCTGCGCACGGCTGGCAACCTGGGCAAGGTCAGCTTCGGCGTCCGCGCGATCGAGACGCAGACCGCTCCGATCGGGCCGTCGGTGACCAGGATCAACACACAGTTGGCCACGATCAGTGCCGCGCTCGGGGGTGTGGCGGACCTGGCCGAGCAACGGGCGCAAGGCCGTGGCTGAAGAGCCAGGCCCCCGGTCGCCGACGCTGCGCGCCCTGTACTGGCGCAGCGAGATCCTGCAGGTGCTGTACTGGCTGCGCGGTGAGGGGCTCGGCGAGAGCGTCGACGCGCAGCTGATCCAACGCTTCCTCGGTGTCGACGCCGCGATCGGCACCAGCTACCTCGAGCGCCTCGCCGACGACGGCTACCTCGAGCGCGACGCCGAGCGCTACCGGTTGTCGCCGCTGGGCCTGGAGGAAGGTGCCGTCGAGTTCCACCTGTCGTTCGCTGAGCTGACGCGCCCCAGCCACGGCGAGTGCAGCGCGGACTGCTGGTGCCACGCGTCCATCGAGGAGGCAGAGGCATGCGCCGCTGAGCGAGCCGGAAAGGCGCCAGGATGAAGGCCGTCGGCGACCAGCCCGAGGGTCTGCCACGCAACTACGCGCAGCCTTGTCTGCTGTTGCTGCTCGCCGAGGGGCCCTCACACGGCTACGACCTGCTCGAGCAGGTCGGGCGTCTCGGCCTGGAACGCACCGACACCGGCGGCCTGTACCGGACCTTGCGGGGAATGGAGCGCGGCGGGTTGGTGCGCTCGTGGTGGGAGACCTCGGCGTCCGGACCACCACGCCGAACCTACGAGCTGACCGACGAAGGGCAGGACTGGCTCCATGTCTGGGCCGGCGCGTTGCGCGAGGTCTACCGCCACCTCGGCGGGTACCTCGCGCGCTATGCGGCCGTCACCGACAGCGCGCCGGTGACGCCTCGATGAGAGTCGCGCTGGCTGGTAAGGGCGGTGCCGGCAAGACGACCTTGGCGGCCACCATGGCCCGCCTGCTCGCCCGTGCGGGCAGCCGGGTGGTCGCGATCGACGCCGACAGCAACCCGAACCTGGCGGTAGCGCTCGGCGTCGACCGCGAGCGGCGCGTGGCATCACTGCCGGCCGCCTTGGTCTCGCGGCGGCTCGACGGTCCGCGCCTGAACGAGCCGATCGACACGGTGCTGGACCGCTACGCAACGCTGGCCCCGGACGGCGTCCAGGTCCTGGAGATGGGTGCGCCTGGCCACGCCGACGAAGGCTGCCTTTGCTCGGCCCACGCGACGGTGAGCGCAGTGCTGAGCGACCTCGGCGAGCAGTCGCCGGTCAACACGGTCGTCGACTTGGAAGCCTCGCCCGAGCACCTCAGCCGCGGCACCGCGCGGCACGCCGACCTGCTCATGCTGGTCGCCGAGCCGTACTACCGCGCTCTGGAGGCCGTCCGTCGGCTCGCCGACCTGGCCGCCGAGTTGCCCATCCCGACGATCGTCGTCGTCGGCAACAAGGTTCGCGACCCCCAGGACGCCGGCGCGATTGCCGAGTTCTGCGATCGCCATGACCTGCGGCTCGCCGGGACGGTCCCCTGGAGCCAGGACGTCGCCGACGCTGACCGCCGGGGCGTTGCGGTGATCGACCACGCCCCGGCGAGCGCAACCGTCAGCGGGGTCGCCGAGATGCTCGAAGCCCTGGCCGCCCTGTCTCGGTAGCCGAGCGCTCGCTCGCCCCCCGACTCAGCGTCAGGTCACGTGTCACCGGGCCCCGCATCGCAGATCGCCCTGCTCGGGGGATTCGCGACGATCATTGCTGGCCTACAGGCCGTTATCGCCAGCGTGATCATGCGTTCTGTCGATCGCGCAATCAGCAACGTCAGCGAGCGCTTGGACGACATCAGCTCGCGGCTCAGCACCTTCGAGGGGGACTTGGGCGACTTCTCCAAGCAACTGGCCAAGCACGATCATCCCGCTGATCGGCGGGGCCTCTACGGGCGGTAGGAGGTGACAGTTCGGTGGGCCCGACAGGTTTTGAACCTGTGACCTCTCGCGTGTGAAGCGAGCGCTCTCCCACTGAGCTACGAGCCCGAACGGCGGCGACCAGCCGCCGGGGCCGCAGGATAGCCGCTGGCACCCTTGGCGGCCAGCGCCGCCAGGCACCGCGCCGGCGCTACGTCACGGACGGCGGGCTTCGAACACCGTGTCGCCGCTGGGCTCACTGCCGGGAACGGCAGGAGTGTCGCCGCTGTCCTCCGGATCGCTGATCAGCACCCGATCGGCGTCCTCTGGCAGCGGGAACAGCCGGTACAGCCGCCCAGCCTCGGACGGGCCGAAGTAGAAGCGATGGGCGGTGGTGCCGCTGCCGTCCTTGACGTACAGCCCGTACCGCTGCTGGGGGTCCAGGCCATCGACGGCGACGACGAAATCCTCGTCGTCGGCTTTGACCACGCCTTGTACATCTGAGTCGGCGATGACGCTGCGCCATTGGATCCCCGACTCGCGCAGCACCCCGGCGTCGACCAGGTTGCGATTATCGGCTTCCAGCTGCGTCATCTCACCGTGCAGGGTGAAGTTCCACAGCGACAACCCGACCAGGAACAACAGTCCGCCGAGCACGGCGAAGCGCGACGTGCGGGTCGGCGGCGGCGCCTCCTCGGGATCGTCGTCGGCGTCATCGGACTCGCGACGCTTGGTCTCGATGACCTGGGCCGCGCGGACCCGGTGCTCGTCGCGCTCGACGTCGGCCAGGTCGTGGGCGATGGCTCGCAGCTCGCCGACTCTCGCGCGGCAGTCGGCACACTCCAGCAGGTGGGCGCGGAAGACCCGCCCCTCGGAATCATCCAAGCCACCGAGCACGTGGGCAACGGCCAGTCCCTCGAAGTAGCGGTGCCCGTCAGCCCGGTCCATTCGCGCCACAATACCTCCGGACTTCGCCGCCGAACACCCTACGCCTGTATGTCGTCGGTCTCCGCCGAGGGCTGCGCAGCATCCCAGGGATGCCGGAAATCCGGAGGGAACCAGGCGTACGGCCGCCGGCGGTCCGGACGTCGCACGGCGACCCAGGTCAGCGCCCCGACGATGGCGCACAGCGCGCCAACCTGACTGCCGGTCAGCGGTCCCACCAGGTCCTTGTCGGCTGCCCGCGCGAAGTCGCTGAGGAAGCGGCCGCCGCCATAGAGCATCGTGAAGGCGACGAAGAAGAATCCGTCGAAACGAGGACGACGCTCCAGCAACGCCAGGATCGCCAGGACGGCACCGCCCGCCAGGAAGTCGTACAGCGCCGTCTGGTGCAGGGCCACGTCGTAGCAGCCCTGCACGGTGGTGGGTCCGACCCCCGGGAAGGAGTACGGCGCGGCCGGATCGCCGAACGCACCGGTGCAACGCCACCCCAGGGCAAAGCCGGTCGGCCCGCCGAGGTGCTCGCCGATGACCAGGTCGCCGATGCGACCGATGAAGATGCCCAACGCCAGACCCGGGGCCACGGAATCCAGCAGCAGGGGCACCGAAAGGCGGCGCCGCAGCGCGAAGGGCACGTTGGCCAGGACAGCGCCGGTGATCCCACCCAGCAGGCTCAGTCCCCCTTCCCACACCAGCAGCCAGCTCAGCGGGTCGCCGAACAGCTCCAGGTGGGTGACCACGAAGAAGAACCGCGCTCCAAGGATCCCACCGATGATGGTGCGGGTGACCAACGACTGCACGATGCCCTCGACATCGTCTACAGGGCGGCGGGCGACTCCTCGGCGCCGCGCACGGTGCAACATCAGCTGCGCGCCGATCAAAACGCCGGCGGCGATGGAGATGCCATGGGGCGAGACGGCGAGGTCGCCGACCAGACGGATGCGCTCGAGGATCGGCCAGGCCAGCTCAGCCAGCACGGACAACGGCGGCACTCCTTATATGTCCTACCGCTTCGCTACATGAGGACAGGTTGTCGAGGGAACGCCGAGTGTAGGTGCGGTCCGCGTCGCCGCCCCGCGGCTGGAGTCAGTATCCCATGGCGGTCGCGAAGCGACCGCCACCACCGAGGTCATGAGAATCGCCGCCGACGAGCGCCGGCGATCCACGAATCAGTCGGCGGTCGAGCTGGCGCTGCGGCGGCCGCGGATCAACCGCAACGCACCCCGCCGGCGGCGACCAACGGTCTGGGCGGGCGGGACGCCAGCCATCATCGACGTGACCGCCCGCTCCAGGTCTTCGGCCTCGTCGACCTGTTCGAGTAGCTCCACGACGGCGGCGGCGCGTTCGTCGGGCACGAGCATCCACGACTCGAGCCGACCCATGAACCAGATGAAGCCCAGCAGCAGCAGCGGAAAGCCGGTCACCAACGCCGCGCCGATACCCAAATCGAACTGCACGCGGACCTCTCCCCCGGTTGACCGTTTCACTTGCGTGGTTACCGTGGGTGTACCCGCCGGCGCTGTCGACGGAACAGCCCGATCGCTAGGCTCGCGGCAATGCGGAGCTCGAGTCTTGTCGCCGCCGGCGTCGACGTCGGCGGCACGTTCACCGACGTGGTCGTGACTGGCGGCGGGCGCCCGCGGGCCGTGAAGGTTCCCACCACCCCGCGTGACCAGGGGCAGGGACTGGTGCAAGGTCTTCGGGAGGCCACCGACGACGAGGTGTCCACCGTCGCTCACGGCACGACCACCGCCACCAACGCGGTGCTGGAACGGCGTGTCGCCACGACGGTCCTGGTCACCACCGACGGGTTCCGCGACGTGCTGACGATCGCCCGCCAGGACCGCCCGTCGCTGTACGACCTGGAGGTGGTCCGGCCCGCACCACTGGTCGACCGCGATCATGTGGTGACCGCCGTGGAGCGCACCGCCGCCGACGGCAGCGCCGTCGTGGCGCTGACTGACGACGAGGTCGACCGGGTGGTGTCGGCCGTCGCGGCCCTGCAACCCGAGTCGTTGGCGGTCAGCCTGCTGTTCGCCTACGCCGGTCCAAACCACGAGCAGCGGTTGTGCGCCGCGCTGGCCCAGCGGCTGGACGTGCCGATCACCCGTTCCAGCGCCCTGCTGCCGGAGTTGCGGGAGTATGAGCGCGCCTCCACCTGCGTGCTCAACGCCGCGGTGGCTCCGGTGATGCGCCGGTACCTGTCGGGACTGCGCGACCGCCTGCCGGGCATCGACGTGACGGTCATGACGTCCGGTGGCGGGGTGGCCGACCTGGGCACCGTCGCCGAGTCCCCCGTCCACACCTTGCTGTCGGGTCCGGCTGCCGGGGTTGTGGCCGCGGCCGCCGTCGCCGCCTCGGCAGGTCACTCCGAGGCAGTCGCCTTCGACATGGGCGGCACGTCGACCGATACCTGCCTGGTGCGCAATGGCCGCCCTGAGATCGCCGTCGACGCCGGTATCGCCGGCCTGCCGTTTCGCACCCCCGCAGTCGCGGTGCACACGGTTGGCGCGGGCGGGGGCTCCCTGGCATGGGTGGATCCCGGTGGGGCGCTGCGTGTGGGGCCGCGCTCGGCGGGTGCCCGGCCGGGCCCAGCCTGCTACGGCTTCGGTGGCAGCGAACCGACCGTCACCGACGCGCACGCAGCGCTCGGCCATCTCGGCGACGGCCGGGCGCTGGGCAGCGGTGCAGCGGTCACCCTCGACCGCGGCGCCGCGACAGCGTCCCTGCAGACCCTGAAGGGCTTCGACGAGCCGCTGACCGCCGCCGAGGGCGTGCTCACCGTGGTGCGCGCCACCATGGCCAGGGCCCTGCGCAAGGTGAGCACCGAACGAGGGGTCGACCCTGCCGGCCTGGTGTTGGTGGCCTACGGCGGCGCGGGGCCGCTGCACGCCGCCGCCCTGGCCCGTGAGCTGGGCTGCGCGGCCGCGGTGATCCCGCCCGCGCCTGGTGTTCTGTCCGCACTGGGCCTGCTGCTGGCCCCGCCGCGCCACGAGACCTCGCGCACCGTCATGGTGCCCTGGACCCGCGACAGCCGGCCACCCGTCCTCGACGGGGTGTACGACGAGCTGACGAAGGAGGCCAAGGCTCACGTTCAAGGACGGATCCGGCGGCTGGTTGACTGCCGCTACCTGGGGCAGTCCCACGAGCTGCGCTTGGACCTGACCCCCGGCGCGGACATCGCCGCGCTGCTCGACGAGGCGCACCACGAGGCCTACGGCTACGCCATGCCCGACCAGACCGTCGAGGTGGTGACCCTCCGGGTCGTCGTCGAAGGAGAACCGGTCCTGACACAGGCCCCTGGCGACTGGGACCACGGCGAGGCGCTGCCGGAACGCCGCCGCCGCATCGGGGTCGGCGGCGAGCAGGTCGACGCCAGCGTCATCGACCGCGCCAGCCTCTCCCCCGGCGACCGCCTGACCGGGCCCGCGCTGGTGGAGCAGCCCGACACCACCACGTTGCTCGGGCCCGACGACGTCGCCGAAGTCGACCCGGCCGGCAACCTCGTGCTCCGCGGCGGCACGTGGTGAGCCTGGACCCCGTGGCGCTGGAAGTGGCGCGCCACGCGCTGGCGGGCGTCGCCGAGGAGATGGGCGTGGCCCTGCGGCGCGCGTCCTACTCGCCCAACATCAAGGAACGTGCCGACTGCTCGGCGGCGGTCTTCGACTGCGACGGCCAGATGGTCGCCCAGGCCGAGCACATTCCGGTGCACCTCGGCTCGATGCCCGCCAGCGTCGAGGCGGTCCTGCACGCTGTGGACGGTCGGTTACCGCCCGGAACGCAGGTGCTGGTCAACGATCCCTACGCCGGCGGCACCCATCTGCCGGACCTGACTCTGGTGGCTGCGGTCGGCGACGACGACGGGCGCCTCCTGGGCTATGTCGCCAACCGGGCGCACCACGCCGACGTCGGTGGGGCCGCCCCCGGTTCGATGCCGGCCACGGCCACCGACATCGCCATGGAAGGCCTGCGCATCCCGCCCACCGTCGTGGCCGATGCCGACGGCGTCCGCGAGGACGTGCTGGCGCTGGTCGCCGCCAACTCCCGGACGCCGGGCGAACGCCGGGGTGACCTGCGAGCCCAGTTCGCCGCCAACCATGTCGGCGGCCGGCGGCTGCGCGAGCTCGCCGCGCGCAACGGCGCAAACGACCTGTCGGAAGCGATGACCGCGGTCTGTGACTACAGCGACCGGCGGGTGCGCGTGGCGGTGGCCGAGATGCCCGACGGCACCTGGACGGCCGAGGACTGGCTGGAGGTCGGTGACGGCGTCGGGATCCGCGCCGCGGTGACCGTCGACGGCGAGTGCGTACGCGTGGACTTCGACGGCAGCGCCGGGCAGATCCCCGTCAACCTGAATGCGGTGCTGGCGGTCACGATCTCCAGCACGTGGTTCGTGTTCCGCATGCTCACCGACCCCTCGGCACCTCCCAACGCGGGGTGCTATCGCGCGTGCGCCGTCAGTGCCCCGCTCGGCAGCGTCGTGAACGCCGTCGCGCCGGCTCCGGTGGCGGCGGGCAACGTCGAGACCAGCCAGCGCATCGTCGACGTGCTGCTGGCGGCCTTCGCCAAGGCCTTGCCCGACCGCGTGCCGGCTGCCAGTCAGGGCACCATGAACAACCTGCTGATCGGCAGCGGGGGTGACCCCGCCTTCAGCTACTACGAGACGATCGCGGGCGGCGAGGGCGGTACGCCGGCCCGACCGGGGATGTCCGGGGTCCACACCGGGATGACCAACACCCGCAACACCCCCGCCGAGGCTCTGGAGCTGGCGTACCCGCTGCGGGTCTGGCGCGCCGAGCTGCGGGACGGCTCTGGAGGGGCTGGGCGTCACCCCGGCGGCGAGGGCGTCGTCCGCGAGATCGAAGCCCTGGCCGACGCGACACTGACGCTGCAGAGCGAGCGCCGGCTGCGCGGACCGTGGGGCCTCGCCGGCGGTCACGAGGGTCAGCCGGGCCGCAACTGGCTGATCCACCCCGGCGACGGCGAGTGGGAGGCGCTGGGCTCCAAAGGCACCTGGCCGCTGCGGCGCGGCGACCGGGTCCGCGTCGAGACGCCGGGCGGGGGCGGTTGGGGCCAACCGCCCGCGTAAGCGGCGATCCTGCCGCCCGTCCGACGGTTCACGTGCGCGCGGCCTCCGCTGTGGCACCGTGATGTCGACACCACCGGTATGGACAACGTCCTGTGTCCTACCGCTTCGCTACATGAGGACAACTTTGTGTCCTACCGCTTCGCTACATGAGGACAGGCGTCGTGTCGGATCTGGACGAGGGCTTCGGGCCACCACAGCGTGGCGGCAGCAGTGGTGGTGGCGGCGGCAAAGAGCCTGCTGCAGGCAGCCAGCGCGGCAGCGGTGCGCGTACGGGCGCCCCTCCCGCTGCCCGCCCCGCCGGGGCGCGTCCCGCGAG
>JALZLF010000106.1 GCA_030858865.1 Actinomycetota bacterium
CCTGGCTGGGCACCGACCCTCGCGACGGCGACGGGATGCTGCGCCTGGAAGCCCGCCTCGACGCCCTCAGCGGCGCCACGGTGCGCGCCGCGCTGGAACCGTTGGCCCGCCCCACCCGCGCCGACGACCCCCGCACTTGCGGGCAGCGCCTCGCCGACGCCCTGGTCGCCCTCGCCCAGATGGCTCTGGACGGTGGGAATCTGCCGCAGACAGCGGTGCAACGCCCCCACGTGCTGCTGATCACCACCCCCGACACCCCGCGCCACAGCCACCCCACCGACACGACGCACACCCCCGCCGCCGAGCCGTCGCGCCTCGACGGCGTCGGACCGGTCAGCGCCGACACCGCACGACAGGTCTGCTGCGACGCCGACACCACCCCCATCACCGTCGACCGCAACGGCGAGATCCTGGACGTGGGACGCAGCCGCCGCGACCCCACCCCCGCCCAAC
The DNA here is from genome assembly GCA_030858865.1 of Actinomycetota bacterium. Classification (GTDB taxonomy): domain Bacteria; phylum Actinomycetota; class Nitriliruptoria; order Euzebyales; family Egibacteraceae; genus JACCTL01. The sequence continues at coordinate 454 of JALZLF010000106.1, forward strand.
GCAAAGCCGTTCTCGCCCGCGACCAAACCTGCGTCGGCTGCGGCGCCCCCGCCAACCGCTGCCACATCCACCACATCCGCTGGTGGCGCCACCACGGCGCCACCGACCTGCACAACCTCACCCTGCTGTGCTGGACCTGCCACCACAACATCCACCACAACAACTGGACCATCACCACCAACCCCGACGGCGGCTACACCGCCAACCCACCCGACCCCCCCGACCCGCCCCATCCACGACATACACCACGAAATACACCACGAAATACACCACGACATACACCATGACCCGACCACCCGACCCCACCCGGCGGGAACACCGACCTGCGCGCTCAGCGCCTTGGCCACCGCACCCGGCGAGTTCAAGCCTCCGTCGCCGGCCAAGCCCAGCGGCCTCAGTCGCCCGACCGGGGCTGACAGTGTTAGGAGTCCGGGGCAACCCCAGCACGCCGCGCCATCGCCGGCAGGGATGGCGCATCCAGGCACGTCATGGGCCACGGGTCAGCGCCCTTGAGCGTCAACATCCGGGCGGCTGCCTGATTGACCCGGGACGCGTCCAGGCGTCCGCTGCGCACCGCGGTGACGATGGCGTCGCGCATCGCTCGTGCGTGACTGCCGTCGGTGGTCAGCAGCGCGTCGGCACCTGCTCGCACCGCCAGCACGGCGGCCTCGGGCAGGTTCCAGCGACTGTTGACCGCCCCCATGCCCAGCGAGTCGGTCATGGCAACGCCGGTGAACCCCAGCTCCCGCAGCAACGCGTAGGACGCCTTGGACAGGCTCGCCGGCTGGCCGGGCTCAAGGGCGTCATAGGCGACGTGGCCCAGCATCACGATGGGCACGCCGGCGTCGACCATGTCCTGGAACGGCTGCACGTCGGTGGCCATCAGCTCGTCCAGCGAGACGTCGACCGACGACGGCTTCAGGTGCACGTCGCCGGGAGCGCGGCCGTGGCCCGGGAAGTGCTTGGCCACGGGCAGCACGCCAGCGTCAACCAGGCCGTTGGCGAACGCGGTGGCGTACTCCCCCGCCGCCTCCGGATCGGCAGAGAAGGAGCGGTCGCCGATCACGCCCTGAGCCGGCCCGGCGTCGAGGTCGGCCACCGGGGCCAGATCCACCGTCAGACCCATGCCCGCCAGCTGGCTTCCCAGGTCCCGCGCCTCGGAACGCACGGAGCGGGCAGAACCCCCGGCCGCCAGCGCTCGCGCGGAAGAGGAGGCACCGATCAGGTCACGAAGGCTGGACACCCGGCCAGACTCCTCGTCGCTGCTGACCAGCAGCGACACCGCGGATCGGCCCTGCAAGCCATCGACCAGCGCCCGCACCTGCTGGGTGTCGACGGCGTTGAGCTCCGACAGGAAGACCCCGCCCACGCCGACGTCGACGACCTCCCGGGCCAGGGGATCGTCGGCGCGCGTGGTGTCGGGTAGGCCAACGACGAGCAGCTGGCCGGCTCGCTGCCGCAAAGGCGCCGGCCGGCACGCCTCGTCGGTAGCCGATCGGTTCCCCGTGGGGCGCGCGCTGGTCGGCGAGGAGTCCGCCGGCAGCGTCTGAACCTGCCGGGACGCCAGACTCGAAGCCGAGTTGCCGGCTGGACTCGCCGACGGAGGCGCGAGGGTGGCACCCAGCAGACCTACGGCCAAGCCCACGACGAACAGCGCGCCAGCCAACCCGGCCGGCCGTATCGAGCGGGGAGGGCGTGGCGCGCTGTGGGCTCCTCGAGGGCGTCGGCGCATGCCAGGCGACCTTAGCCGATGCCGGGCTTGACCCGCTCCGACGGCCTTTGCCCCGTCGCGTGAACACGGTCGCGTGCACACCGTCGCGTCAACCCGACGGCCGGGAACCCTCAGCTGGCGCGGCGCAGAGACGGCTGGTCGAGAAGTCCCCCGAGCTCTTCCAGGTCGCCGGAGCCGATGGTGACCTCACCCGACTTGACCTTGGCGGCGTACTCGTCGACGTACTCCTGACCCGACAGCAACATCAGCTCGTACATCAGCTCGTCGGTGGCGCTGCGCAGGGCGAAGCGGTTGTCCTCGGATCGCCCGTAGCGTCCGGCGATGTACAAGGGGCGCCCGATGCGCAACGTCACCTGGTGGATTCTCGGCAGCTTGGCGCCGGTGGCCAGCACCCGGTCGGTGCCCACGATGCCGACGGGGATGATCGGGGCGTCACTGCGCAGGGCCAGGCGCGCCGGACCGGTCTTGCCGCGGTAGAGCCGCCCGTCGGGCGAGCGGGTTCCCTCCGGGTAGATGCCCAGCAGATGACCGCGGCGCAGCACCTGAAGTCCCCTGCTCAGGCTCGCCTCGCCGGCGTCACCGCCTTGCCGCGCCACCGGCATCACGCCGACGTTCTCGTAGAAGTGCCGCTGCCAGCCACGGAAGTAGTCCGCCTTGCCCAGGTAGTACACGGGGCGTTGCAGCGCCGAGGGCAGGAAGATCGAGTCCGAGAAGGACAGATGGTTGGCAGCGAGAATCGCCGGTCCGGACACGGGAATGTTGTCCAGCCCTTCAACGCGGGGACGCCAGACCGCGTTGATGACCGGCGGCAGCATCGCGTGCAGCATCCGGTACAGCACCGGCCCACGGTCTGCCGATCGCATGCTGCCTCCTCCCAGCGGCCCGACGGGCTGTACCCGACCGGCGGCGCGCGCAGTCTATGCCGCTCCCCGGAACCAACCCGGTCGTTGGCTTTCACGGCCGTGGCGATACCCTCCCGCGCATGAGCGACCAGCAACCGGAACGCCCTTCCGAGGTTGTCGAGCTGCGCGGCCACGTGATCGACTCGCGCCTGCTCGGCCAGGTGCTCGACGAGGTGATGGAGCGGGGTGGCGACTACGAGATCGTGCGCTTCGACGTCGGCAAGCGCCATGTTGACCCCTCCTACGTCGCGCTGCGCGTCGAGGTCGACGACGCCGACGAGCTGGTCTCGCTGCTGGAGCGGCTGCAGTCCTACGGCGCCAACCCGGCGACCGACGAGGACGTGACGCTGGTGGCGGTCGAGCGCGACGGCGTCCTGCCGGAGGGCTTCTACTCGACGACCAACCTGCCGACCCGCATCCGCGTCGAGCGGCGCTGGGTGGAGGTGGCCAACCCCGAAATGGACTGCGCCGTGGTGTACGACCCGCACACGTCAACGGCCCGAACGGTGCCGATGGACGACACGCGGGTCGGCATGCAGGTGGTCACTGGAGTCGGCGGCGTGCGGGTGACGCCCCGCCAGAAGCCGCGCGTGGACGACTCGGGCACCACCTTCGAGTTCATGACGTCGGAGATCTCGTCGGAGAAGCCTCAGGTCCTGCTCGTGGAGCGGGTCGCCCAGGGCATGCGCGACGCCAAGGCCGCCGGCCAGAAGGTGCTGTGGGTGGCCGGACCCGCGCTGGTGCACACCGGCAGCGTCGAGCCGACCTGCGCGCTGATCCGCGCGGGCTACATGGACGTGCTGTTCGCCGGCAACGCCCTTGCCACCCACGACATCGAGGGCAACCTGTTCGGCACCTCCCTGGGGGTGTCGCTGTCGCACGGCATCCCCACCGAGCACGGCCACGAGCATCACGTCCGCGCGATCAACCGCATCCGCCAGTGCGGTTCGATGCAGGCGGCGGTCGACGACGGCACCCTGACCGGCGGGATCATGTGGCACGTGTTGACCTGCGGCGTCGACTACGTCCTGGCAGCCAGCGTCCGTGACGACGGCCCCTTGCCCGAGGTCATCCGCGACGTGATCGCCGCCCAGGGCGAGATGCGCAAGCGCATCCCCGAGGTCGGCTTCGCTCTGATGGTCGCCACCCTGCTGCACTCGGTGGCCACCGGCAACATGCTGCCGGCGCACGTGCCGCTGGTCTGCGTCGACATCAACCCCGCCTCGGTCACCAAGCTGGTGGACCGCGGCTCGGTGCAGAGCGCCGGGATCGTCACCGATGTCGGGCTGTTCCTGTTGCAGCTCGCCCACCGCCTGGCTCCCGAGGAATTGGCCGACCTGCGAGCCGACAGCGCCACGTTCGAGCCGGGCACCAGCGAGGCCGCGCAAGCCTGAGCCGGACGCCTACTCTGCGTCGCACTCCACGGCAAACGACAGGGCATCGCAGACTGCCGTCATGCGCTCGGGACCCAAGTGCGCGATGCGGTCGACCAGCAGCGCGGCTGCCAGCGGCTGGATGTTGTCCAGGGAGACCACACATGGCTGTGGGAGGCCGTCATCGGCGTCGAGCGGAACTTCCGTCGGCAGACCACGGACGCGGGTGGTCAACGGCGCCACCAGCGGCCGGCGCAACACCCCCAGCACCGCTTGACGCGACAGGACCAGGACGGGGCGGCGTCCCAACGCGGGGTCCTCGCTCCACCACACCTCGCCGCGGGCTACCAGGAGCTTTCCTCCTCGCGGACCAGGGCCGCGAGGTTGCGACGGGTGTTCGTCTCGGTCCAGCGGTCCAAGTCTCCCCATTCGTCGCGCGCGTCGGTCTGCGGCAGACGCCGGTAGCCGTCGACCAGCGCACGGGTGCGCTCGGTCCCGCGATCCTCGGTCAGCTGGCGCT
>JALZLF010000111.1 GCA_030858865.1 Actinomycetota bacterium
GACGTACGGTCCGTCGCTGCCCAGCCGCCCCGCCGTTGTGCCGGCGGCCCTGGCTGCGCTGCGCGCGGTGGCAGCCGTGATCGACGGCCCGACGGCGACCACCGCCGTGGGGCGCAGGTCGCGCAGGACCGAATCCACCGCCGGCGAGACGGAGCGCGGCCGAACGAACAGGATCGATGCCGAGCGGGAAGCGGCCAGTGCCGCCACCGCCTGCATGTCGACCCAGCCCGAGCTCAGGTACACCCGCCGCACGCCGCCGGGATAGGCGGCCATCTCGCGGGCGATCTCGGCGGACAGTGCGGCGTAGCTGCCGGAACTGATGCGGGCGATGTTCTGCACGCCCGCCGCGCGCAGCCCGTCGGTGACCACGCTGCCGAGGTTGGTCCGGGTGCCGATGAGGTAGGCGTTGACAGCCCCGATCCGCCGTATCTCGTCCCGGGTGGTGGCGTTCATGCCGCTGCGGGGGACGGGCAGGATGATGCCGTCGCTGACGGCCGCCAGCGGCCCGGCCAGCAGGGCCGGGCGAGGGCCGCGGGTGGGCACCACGACCACCGTGCGGGCTGGTGCCAGGCGGTTGCGCGACAGCGCTACCGCAGTGTCGGTCGCGCCCTCGGACAGCCGGCGGACGGGCTTGGGCTTGGGGTAGGCCCGACCGGGGAAGTCGCCCTGGGACGAGGCGGCGCGCAGCGACCAGTTGGGGTTGATCCGCTGTGGGTCGTAGCGCGGCTTGTCGATGCGCGAGTCGTTCAGCTCGGGGTCGTGGATCTCGAAGTGCAGGTGCGGCCCGGTGCCTTCGGCGTTGCCGGAGTCGCCGACGTAGCCGATGAGCTGCCCTCGGGCCACCGGCACCCCCTGACGAATCCCTGGCGCGTAGGCCCGGCCGATGCCCCCCATGCCGTCGTCGGTGCCCGGCCGGTCGTTGTTGAGGTGCAGGTAGCTGTAGCGCAGCCCGTCGTTCCCGCAGACCGTCAGCATCCAGCCCCAGGACGGCTCGGTGGTCGGTGCGTAGCAGACGTAGCCCCCGCGGGCGGCATGAACCTTCTGCAGCTTGTTGGCCATGATGTCGGTGGCCTGGTGCACGCGGGTTCCGCCGCCACGGTCGGCGTGGTAGGTGTCGGTCCAGGTGGTGGGTCCGGCCACCGGGAAGGTGATGTTGACGGTCCGCTGGTAGCCGTAGCGGCTGGCCACCGCCTCCATGACCGCAGCGGCGGCCGGCGGCATCCCGGCGAGAGGCGCCGCAGCGAGCAGGACCGCCACAGCCAAAGCGAAGGCAGCCGGCGCGAAACGGAAAGCAGGCATGGCTGTTGTCTCGGACGCCCGTCCGGGTTCCTGGAGCCTTCCCGGATGGCGCCGAGGCGCGGGTAGCACGGTCAAGGTCAGCTATTCCACCGGCGCCGCGCCCGCGCGCAGCGCCTCGTTGAGGCTTCCCGACCGGTAGCCGCGCGGATCGATTTCCATCCGCTGCCAGCCGAGGTCTCGCAGCGCGGCATCCAGCTCGCCGGCCAGGCCCAGCACCGCCGGGATCTGGTCGCGGGAGACCTCGATACGGGCCAGGTCGCCGTGGTCACGCACACGCAGATCTGCGCGCGGTCCGAGGCGCTCGCGCAGCCAGGACTCGGCGCGCTCGATGCGACCCAGCCGCCGAGGCGTGACCTGCAGGCCGTAGACCACACGGCTGGCCAGGCAGGCGGCGGCGGGCTTGTCCCAGGTCACTAGCCCCCGGCTGCGCGACAGGGCGCGTACATCGGCCTTGCTCAGGCCGGCGTCGGCCAGCGGCGTGACAACGCCCCGCTCGGCCGCTGCCCGCTGGCCAGGGCGATGGTCGCCGAGGTCGTCGGTGATGGTGCCGACCGCAACCGTTGCGGCGCCCAACCGCACGGTGATCGGCTCGAGTGCGTCGAACAGGGCCGACTTGCAGTGCCAGCAACGGTCAGCGTCGTTGCGGCGGTAGGCGGCACGCTCGGCCTCGTCAGTGTGCACCTCCAGGTGGCGGGCCCCCAACCCGGCGGCGAACGCCCGCGCCTGCGCCAGCTCCGTAGCCGGCAGTGACGGGCTCACCGCCGTCGCCGCGGTCACCCGGTCGCCCAGGACGTCGACCGCGGCGGCCAGAAGGTAGCTGGAGTCCACACCACCCGAGAAGGCGACGACCAGATTTGCATAGCCGGTCAGCTCCTCGTGCAGCCAATGCCGCCGTGCCCGCAGCGTGCTCATCGGCGCAGTCTGCCACTGCGCTCGCGGGTGCCTTCCACGCTGCCCAGCGTCTCAACCAGCCGGTTGTGAGCGTCGACCTCGGCTTGCAGCGGCACGACAGCTCGTTGGTGCGCGACCTCGGCCACGGCGCCGCGCAGGTCGTGCAGCACCCGCCAGCGATGGCGGCGGGCGCCGATGCCCACCAGACGGCGGCGCAGCGCGGCGAAGATCAGCAGGCCGAGAACGCCGCCAACCGTCAGCAGGGTTGGCCAGGGCAGCCGCCCGACGGCGGGGGTCGGCGGCTCCGGCAGCTGCAACCAGCCGACCAGGCCCAGCGCTACCAGCCAGACCACACCAACCACGGTGGCCAGCTCGATTGCGGTGCCCAGCACCCGCAGCAGCGACCACCACACGCGCTGGCGCACCCCGTGGACGTCGACGCGGTCGAGCTCGCCCGCGATCACCCCCGGCAGGTCGGACGCCATGGACTGCGCCGCCGTGCGCAGCCGGACCGGCCACGGGTACGGCAGGTCGCTGGCGGCGGTGTCGGCCAGCTCCAGCACGGCGTGACGCACCCCGACCGGCGACAGCTCACGGCTCGGAGGCGCCGGGCGGCGCAAGCGGCGCAGCGGCGTGCGCAGCGACCGCAGCCGGCCGAGGACCTTGCCGGTCAGCAACGGCCGCGAGGCGTCGTCGGCGTCCTCGGTGTAGGTGCGCGCCCCCGCGTCGGCCAGCGACTCGACGCCCGCCGCTGCGGCCAGCGCGGACACCAGCCGGTCGGCTTGCAGCGTCGCGCCCTGCCTGTCGCCGACCTGCGCCCGCAGCCTGCCCGCCAACGTCTGCAGATCGGCGCTGATGCGCTCGGTCATGGCGCGCCGCTGGTGAACGTAGTCGGCCAACGTGGCGCGCAGGCGATCCAGACCAACCCCGGTGCGCGCCGAGGTCACCAGCAGCTTGGCCTTGTCCAGGCCTTCGGTGGCCAGCAGCCGGCGCAGGTCGTCCACCACGATCCCGGCCGCCTCGTTGCCCAGCTCGTCGACGCGGTTGAGGACCACCAGCAGCACCTTGGCGTGTGCCGCCAGGCGCCGGAGGTAGTCGGCGTGCAGCGCCCGCTGCGCGTACTTGAGGGGGTCGACCACCCACACGAGCACGTCCACGCGGGCGACGAACCGGTCGACCAGCAGCCGGTGCTCGGCGGACACCGAGTCGTGATCTGGCAGGTCGAGCAGCACCAGCCCCTCGGGGGCGAGCCCGCTCGGGGCGACCTGGTGGCGGCGACGCACCTGCAGCCAGTCGAGCACGGCCGCGGCGCCCTGCGGGTTCCCCACCGCCCATGCGGTGACCTCGTCGGTGACGGGCCGGACGACGCCCGTGCGGGTCAGCTGCGCGCCGGCCAGCGCGTTGAACAGCGACGACTTGCCGCTGCCGGTGCCGCCGGCCAGCGCCACGACCACCGATTCCGGGCCGTTGGCCAGCCGCGCCTCCGCCTTGTCCAGCACCTGGCGGCCGTCGGCGACCGTGCCGGGGTCAAGGCGGTCCTCGGCCAGGGCGAGGGTCTCCTCCAGGTCGGACAGCCGCTGTTGCAGATCAGCCACCGCGCACCGCCACCAGCGCCTCGCCGGCGTCGGCCAGCTCGTCGAGATGGTCGGGATCGGGCGCCACCTCGGCGACCGCCGCCACGAACCTGCGGCGTTCGTCGGCGAGCAGGTCGCTGAAACGCTGCAGCAGGTCGGCGCGGGCGTCGGCCACCAGCTGGCGCAGGTTGGCCTCGCCGAGCAGCTTGACGAGCAGTCCCTGGTTGGCCGCTCCGGCGGCGGCGGCGATGCCGGCTTCGGCACCGGTGATACCGGCATGTGCCATGGCCAGCAGGATCGCCGAGGTGGCGGCGAGGCTGACGATGCCCGACACCACGCGCGCCTGCGCGCGCCGTTCGGCGCCCACCGAGGCGACGAGAGTGGTGACGTGCTCCTGCCACTGGCGGACCGCCGCGGCCACGCGTTCGTCGAAGCCGGTCGAGCGGTGCGCCAGCGCAGGCT
>JALZLF010000122.1 GCA_030858865.1 Actinomycetota bacterium
CTGCTGTACTGGATGGTCGCGGCCCCCGGCTTGGCCTGGCTGGGCCTTGGCATCCTCGCCGCCCGACGGGTGCGGCCGGCGCTCGGCGCTGTTGTGGTCGCCTGCCTCGCGTTGACGGTCGCCTGGGGGCTGGCGACGTCGCCGAGCAGCCTCGACGTGCATCCTCCGAGTGCGCTGGCCGGTGCGCTGGCGGTCGCGCAGGCGCGGTCGTTGAGCGCGGACACCGTGTCGCTGCGCATCGCCAGCGAGGGGCAGTGGCCGACCGCGGCGGGCGTCAGCGCGGCACTGGAACGTGCCGGCGTCCGCGTCCGGGTTCAGGGCGGATTGATCAGCATGTACTCGGCGGACCGGCGGCCGCGAGGTGACGAGGACCTGGAAGTCATCCTGTCGGACCCCGGAGCGATCGTGCCCGATCTGGTCACGGCTCGAGGGTTCGGTGACCTGCTGGGTTCTGTGGTTCACATCCGGCCGCTGCCGAAGCGTCAGGAGACGAGCTGGACCCCAAGCCCGACGTCAGCGGCGTCGCGGGCAAGAGGCCCGTCCAGGGTCCACACCACCCCTGCGGGATGACCGAGCAACCACACACGATATGTGGCGTGCGGCGACGCCTCCGCCCTGACGGTGTCAACCCGGTCACCGCCTGTGCCGACATAGCACTCAGGGCTCCGCGGTGTGCGGCGCCAACGACGGGGTCGGCATCGTGCAGAGGAAGGCGTCCGGACGACTCATCGGCTACCCCCAGACGGTGATGGGGGTGGCCGGCGCCTGCGCGCTGTTCATGGCCTGGCTCGCGGTCACCCCTGGCAGCCAGCGCCTGAACCTCGTGGTCGACAACATGGTGCTGTCGGTTGCTCCCTGGATCGCTGCGGGCGCGTGTGCCGCCGTCGCGCTGCGGGCGTTGCGGCGCCGGCAGTCGACGTGGGCGCTGCTGGCGGCGTCCGCCGTGTGCTTCGGGCTTGGCCAGGTCGCCTGGAGCTACCACGAGCTGGTCGTTGGCAGCACCACACTCTTCCCCCACCTGGCCGACGCCGGCTTCCTCGCCGCTCGTGGGCTGGCCGTCGTGGCGCTGCTGTTGGCGGCTGGGTTCATGGGGCCCATGAGCCGTATCCGTTGTGGCCTCGACGCGGTCATGGTGGCCCTCTCGCTCCTGATGGTGACGTGGGTCACTGGCGTGGCGCCGTTCTCGGTCGACGTTGGCAACCTGCTCAGCCAGCTGGTCGCGCTGAGCTACTCCTTCGCGGACGTCGCGGTCCTGTCGGTGGCGTTGACGTTGCTGTCACAGGCGCCTGCGGCCAAGCGGGGCCCGTTGCTCCTGCTCGTCGCCTACTCCGGCGTCCTGGTGACGACCGACACGATCCACGCCCATCTGCTGATGTCCGGGCAGTACGCCACGGGCTCCCTGATCGACGTCGGGTGGGTGGCGGCAAGCCTGCTGCTGGCGCTGGCGGCGCTGCACCCAGATGGCGATCTGACCGCGGACGCCGATGAGCGGTCCATGACCGAGCTGGGACTTGCGCTGCCCTACCTGCCCGTGCTGGCCGGCATCGCCGTTGCGGGGTTCCGGCTGGTCACCGTGGGTCGGCTGTTTCCGTTCATGGCCTGGACGGCCATCGCGCTCATCGTGATCCTGATCGCTCGCCATCTGTTGGCGCTGGCCGAGCACCTGTGGCTGCGGCGCAACCTGCAGGAACAGGTCCAGGCCCAAACGCTGGAGCTGCACCGCCGCGAGGACCAGCTCCGCCACCAGGCGAGTCACGACCCGTTGACCGATCTGCCGAACCGCAACCTGTTCCTCGACCGCCTGCAGCAGGTGCTGGTGCGCCGCTGGAACGACACCGCGCTGGTGGCCGTGCTGTTCGTGGACCTCGACGGCTTCAAGGACGTCAATGACAGCTTGGGCCACGGCGCCGGCGATGGCCTGCTGTGTGAGGTGGCCACGCGAATGCGCTCTTGCCTGCGCGCTGAGGACACGCTCGCCCGCATCGGCGGTGACGAGTTCACGGTGCTATGCCCCGGCCTGGCCAGCGAGCCGCAAGCCGTCCAGGTCGCCGAACGGCTGGCCGAAGCCCTGGCCGCACCGCTGTTCCTCGACGGCCACGAGACCTACGTGACGGCCAGCATCGGCATCGCCGTCGCCGGTCCGCGCGGTTACGTACCGGAAGAGCTGCTGCGCGACGCCGATGCGGCGATGTACCAGGCCAAGGACCGAGGGCGGGGTCAGATCCAGGTGTTCACCGCGGCGCTGCACGTCCGCGCGCAGTCGCGCTTGCAGACCGCCGCCGCCCTGCGCCGGGCCGTGGCCGGCGAGCAGCTGCGGGTGGTGTACCAGCCGGTCGTCTCGCTGCGCGACGGGGCGATCAAGGGCATCGAGGCGCTGGTGCGCTGGGAGCATCCCGAGCGCGGGCTGCTCGGGCCCGATGACTTCATCGAGGTGGCCGAGGACACCGGGCTGATCGTCGGAGTGGGTCAGTGGGTGCTCGAGCAGGCCTGCCGGCAGCTGGCAGCGTGGAACGCCGCCGTCGCGAACCTCGACGTCAACATCGCCGTGAACATGTCGGCCCGGCAGCTGGCGGAGCCGGACCTGCCGCAGCGGGTGGCCGAGACGATCGACGCCTGCGGGATCGACCCCCGCCGGCTGGTGCTGGAGATCACCGAATCGGCACTGATGCGCGACGTGACCGCGGCCGCGATGGTGCTGCATGCACTCAAACAGCTGGGAGTCGTCCTGGCCATCGACGACTTCGGAACCGGCTTCAGCTCGCTGAACTACCTCAAGCGCTTCCCCGTCGACGTGCTGAAGATCGACCGCTCCTTCGTCAACGGTCTCGGCGCTGATCCCGAGGACAGCGCCATCGTCGCGGCCATTCGCGCGTTGGGCGGGGCGCTGGGCCTGGACATCGTCGCCGAGGGTGTGGAGACCGAGCTGCAGGCCGCCAAGCTGCTGGAGCTGGATTGCATGTACGCCCAGGGCTACCTGTTCAGCCGGCCGGTCGCCGCGGAGGCATTGCTGCCGAGGCTCCTGCGCTTGAATCAGACGTCGATCGGCGGCGACCAGGTGTCGATCGGCGGCGACCAGGTGTCGATGCGCGGCGACCGAGGTCTCGGGGGAAGGGTCGGGTCACCCAGGGGAGTGCGATCGACACTCTGACGGGGGTAATTCCCTACCGCTTCGCCACATGAGGAAAGGGGAGCACGTACGCTTGTGAACGATCGTCGAAGCGTTCAGGAGCAGCGTGACCAGCCGGCAGATTCCCGAGGCGAGCGTCGCACGGCTACCCGTCTACCTGCGCGCTCTGGTCGACATGGCAGAGCGGGGCACCCACACCGTGTCGTCGGATGCGCTGGCCGCCGCCGCCGGTGTGAACTCGGCCAAGATCCGTAAGGACCTGTCCTACCTCGGCTCCTACGGCACCCGCGGCGTCGGTTACGACGTGGAGTACCTGATCCACCAGATCAGCCGCGAGCTGGGACTCACCCAGGACTGGGCCACCTGCATCGTCGGGGTCGGCAACCTCGGCAAGGCCCTGGCGGACTACGGGGGCTTCGCCGAGCGTGGGTTTCGCATCGCCGCGCTGCTCGACGTCAGCCCTGGCAAGGTCGGTGACGTGATCGCCGGCATGGAGGTGCAGCACTTCGACGACGTGGAGCGCATCGTCAAGGAAGAAGAGATCTCGATCGCGATCCTGGCGGTGCCGGGCACCGTCGCCCAGGATGTGACCGACCGTCTGATCAGCGCCGGCATCACGTCGGTGCTCAACTTCGCACCCGCGGTGCTCACCGTTCCCGAGGGCGTCAGCCTGCGCAAGGTCGACCTGTCCATCGAGCTGCAGATCCTGTCGTTCTACGAGCAACGCAAGGTGGCCGAGGAGTCGGTGCGACGCGGAACCGCGCGCCGGCGACTGGACGCGGTCGACCCCTCGCTGCGATAACTGCCGACTCGATGAGCAGGGTGACGGCCACCGGCGGTGGCATACCGCTGTTGGTGGCCCTCGCGGGCCGCCGGGTGGTGGGCGTGGGAGGCGGCGAGGTCGCTGCGGCCAAGCTGCTGCCCCTGGCCGAGGCGGGGGCCGAGGTCATCGTGGTGGCACCCAACGTCCAAGTGGAACTGGCGGCAGCTGCTGCCGTGGTGCACCGGCGCCCGTACGCCGGTCCGCAGGATCTGGCCGGGGGGTTCCTCGTGGTGGCGGCCACCGCCGACGCCCAGGTGAACGCGCGCGTCGCGGCCGACGCCGAGGCAATGGCCACGTTCTGCGTTCGCGTCGACCGTGCTCCCGACGCGACGGCGCCCGGGTCGGCCCCCGGGTCGGCCGCCTTCGCCGCGGCGGTCCGCCATGGACCCCTGACGATCGCGGTGTCCACCGACGGGCAGGCGCCGTCCCTGGCCCGGTTGCTGCGCACGGAGCTGGAGGACACCTACGGACCCGAATACGGCGAGGCGGCTGCCTTGCTGGGCGAGCTCCGCAGAGATCCCGGAGCCCGCCGGCATCTGGCGACACTGGACAGCGACGGCCGGCGTGCTGCTTGGCGGGCGATTCCGCTGCCCGATATCCTGAGACTGATTCGCAAGGGCTGTTTACTCGACGCAAGAGAGCTGGCGTTGGCTTGTCTATCCTCGTCCTCGGACTGAACTATCGAACGGCCCCCATCGGCATGCTCGAGCGGGTGGCCGTCCCTGCCGAGCACCTGCCGAAGGCACTCGCGTCGCTGATCAGCCGGGAGCACCTGCTCGAGGCGGTCGTGCTATCCACCTGCAACCGCGTCGAGGTCTACGCCCACGTCCCGCGCTATCACGGCGGCATGGCCGATCTGCGCAATTTCTTCGCCGAGTGGGCGGGGATGGCGCCCGAGGACTTCTCCGACCACACCTACGACTACTACGACGAGGGTGCCGCCGAGCATCTGTTCGCCGTCGCGTCGGGCCTGGACTCGATGGTGGTCGGGGAACGCCAGATCCACCTGCAGGTCAAGGCGGCGTTCCGAGATGCCGAGGCGCAAGCCTCCACCGGCCGTGTCCTGTCGTCGTTGTTCCGCCAGGCACTGCGGGTCGGCAAGCGCACGCGCACGGAGACCGGCATCGCAGAAGGTGCCGCGTCGATGGTTGACGTCGGGTTGGACGCGGCCGCCAAGGTGCTCGGTGATCTACGGGGGCGCACGGTGCTGGTGGTGGGCGCCGGGAAGATGGGTGGGATGGCCGCCGCGCGGGTCTCCGGGGACGCGGAGCGGATCCTGATCGCCAACCGCTCGGCCGAGAAGGGGAAGCGACTGGCGCTGCGGGTCGACGGCGACGTCCTGGACTTCGGCGATCTGCTCGACGGCTTGCGCAGGGCGGATCTGGTGCTGTGCTCGACCGGCTCGCCGGTGCCGGTGGTCGACCAGGACGCCGTGGCCGAGGCCATGAAGCAGCGCCCCGACCGGCCGCTGGCCCTCGTCGATCTCGCCGTTCCCCGCGACGTCGATCCCGGATGCTCGTTCGTGCCGGGGGTTACGGTGCTCGACATCGACGCGGTGCGGGAGCTGACCGATGTCACCGAGACCGGCGCCGAGGCTGCCAAGGCCCGCGAGGTGGTGGTCGACGAGGCCCGACGGTTCGCGGCTTGGACCCGCGCCGTGCGCGTGGAGCCGACCATCGCGGCGCTGCGCACCCACGCCGAGGTCGTCCGCCAAGCCGAGCTGCGGCGGGTGGCCGGCAGACTCGGCGACCTCGACGAGCGCCAGCGCGCCACGGTGGAGGCGCTGACGAGCCGGATCGTCAACACCCTGCTGCACGAGCCGTCGGTGCGGCTCAAGGTGATCGCCGACGCCCGCGGCGGCGACCTGTACGCCGCCACGCTGCGCGAGCTGTTCGATCTTCCCGAGTAGCGGCTCCAGCGTGCTGCGGATCGCGACGCGCCGTTCGGCGCTGGCCAAGGCACAGGCGTATCAGTTCGGGCTGTTGGTCGCCAAGCCTTCCGACTTCGAGCTGGTGGCGCTGGCCACCAGCGGCGACGTGGCCCGCGACGTGCCGGTGGACCAGGTGGACGTCAAGGGCATGTTCGTCGACACCATCCGCCAGGCCGTGCTGGACGGGGACTGCGACCTGGCGGTGCACTCGTACAAGGATCTGCCGACCGAGCCGGCGCCAGGTCTGACGATCGGCGCGATCCCTCGGCGCGAGGACCCCCGCGACATCCTCATCAGCCGCGACGGCTACGCCCTGTCGACCCTGCCGGCCACGGCAACGGTTGCAACGTCGTCGCAGCGCCGCCGCCTGCAGCTGCTGCGCGCCCGCCCATCCCTGCAGGTGCTGGGCATCCGCGGGAACCTCGACACGCGGCTGCGCAAGGTCGCCGAGGGCGAGTACGACGCCGTGGTCGTCGCCTACGCCGGGCTGCGGCGGCTGTACTCGCCACCCGAGGTGATGGGCCTGGGCCCGCTCGGCCTGCCGCTGAAGGCGGCGCCGCTGGAGCCGGGTGAGTGCTTGTCGGCCGCGGCGCAGGGAGCGCTTGCCGTGGAGTGCCGCAGCGACGACGAGAACGCGCTGGCCATGCTCAAAGCGGTCAACCACCTGCCGACCGTGCGCACGGTGACCGCCGAACGCGCGCTCCTGGCGCGCTTCGGCGGCGGTTGCCTGGCGGCCGTCGGTGCGCTGTGCACGATCACGGCGCAGGGCGGGCTTGAGCTGGCGGGCATGGCCGGTGATCCGGGCAGGCGCCGGGTGGTGCGGGGCTCGGACCGAGCCGGCTACGGCCAGGCCACCGAGCTGGGTCAGCGCCTGGCCGACGAGCTGCGCGTGATGCTGGACACCTAGACCATGACCATCCCCTTCGGTGGGCCGCCGGCGCAGCCTGGCACCGTGCACCTGGTCGGCGGGGGACCCGGCGACCCGGGGCTGATGGGCCTGCGAGCGGCACGGTTGCTGGCCAGCGCCACCTTCGTGGCCTACGACCGGCTGTCGCCGCCCGAGGCGCTCGCCCTGTGCCCGGCCGACGCCGAGCAGGTCTACGTCGGCAAGCTGCCCGACCGTCACGCCATGGCCCAAGACGAGATCAACGAGCTGCTGGTGGCCCGCGCCAAGGCCGGCGACGCGGTGGTGCGGTTCAAGGGCGGCGACCCGTTCGTGCTGGGGCGAGGTTCGGAGGAGGCCTTCGCCTGCGTCGCGGCCGGTGTCGCGTTCGAGGTCGTCCCCGGCGTCACGGCGGGCGTCGCCGCGCCTGCCTACGCGGGTATCCCCGTGACGCACCGGGGTGTCGCTCCCGCGTTCGCCGTCGTCACGGGGCACGAGGACCCCACCAAGCCCGAGGCGAAGGTCGACTACGCCGCACTCGCCAACTTCCCCGGCACCCTGCTGCTGTACATGGGCGTCGGCCGCCTGCGAGCTATCGCTTCCGCGCTGATCTCGGCCGGGCGCGACGCGGCAACGTCTGTCGCCTTGGTTCGGTGGGGCACGACGCCCCGCCAGGAGACGATCAGCGGGACGCTGGGTGACATCGCCGATTCCGTCGAGTCGGCCGGCTTCACCAACCCCGCGATCATCGTGGTTGGCGATGTGGTCGGCCTGCGCGACGAGCTGACGTGGTTCGAGCGTCGCCCCCTCCACGGGGTCTCGGTGCTGGTTCCTCGCACCCGCCACCAGGCCGGCGAGCTGTCCGAGCGCCTGCGCGCGCTCGGCGCTGAACCCGTCGAGGCCCCAACCATCGCCATCGAGCCGTCGCGAACGCCCCAGCAGCTGGTCTCGGCGCTGACCGACGTCGGCAACGGCGCCTACGACTGGGTGGCGCTGACCTCGGCCAACGGTGTCGCCGCCGTGGTCGAGCAG
>JALZLF010000136.1 GCA_030858865.1 Actinomycetota bacterium
GTCGGTGACCGGGTTCCCGCCGACTTCCACGTCCAGGTACGTGGCCAGCGCGCGCAGCTGGCCGGAGGCGATGGCGGCGGGTCCTGTCGCGGCTCGCAACGGCGCGCCGCTGCTGCTGGTCGACGGGCG
The DNA here is from genome assembly GCA_030858865.1 of Actinomycetota bacterium. Lineage (GTDB taxonomy): Bacteria > Actinomycetota > Nitriliruptoria > Euzebyales > Egibacteraceae > JACCTL01. The sequence goes on from JALZLF010000136.1 coordinate 130, forward strand.
CAAGCCGTCGGGTGGACGCTCCGCACGCGCCTGGATCACCGCCAACGGCTACCGCTACGACCGCGCCGTCGTCGTCGGCTCCCAGGCTTCGATCACCGACGAGGTGCGGGCCAGGGTCGCCGACCTGCTGGCGGGACGCTAATAGTCCGCCGGTCGTGGCTCACCGCAGCACCGGGAACCGAGGGTCGTCGCTGGGGAATCGTCCCGTCGCCACCTGGATGAAGCGTGCCCTCCCGAGGTTGCGGGGTCGCGGCTCACCCAGCAGCCCCTCGAGGACGTCCATGGTGATGCGTGCGGCCGCGATCGTGGACACGGCCGGCAGCTCCAGCGCCGCCCGCAGGTCGGTGTGGTGCACGACCATCTCCACCACCCGGGTCGCCAGGTACTCGTCCAGGCGCATCGGTCCCGCGATGGTATGCAGCACGTGGCCGTCGCCGACTTCTGCCGCCCGCTCCGCCGACGCCCGCCAACCTTCAGTGAACAGCGCCGGCAGGGTCTCGGCGTCGACCTTGGCCGCCTCCTGGACGGCCCGCCTGGCGATCTCGGGGGCCTCGCCGGTGTGGTCGTAGTTGAAGTAGGAGACGCGGTCGGTGACCGGGTTCCCGCCGACTTCCACGTCCAGGTACGTGGCCACCCGTGTCGCGCCCCGCACCAGGTGGGCGACCAGCTGGGCGACGTTCCATGCGCCGAGGGCGTGACGCGTCCACGCCTCGGCGGATACGCCCGCCAGGGTTTCGTCCAGCGCCCGGCACTCGTCGCTGAAGGCGTCCAGCTCCGAACCCATGGCCGCCAGCGTACGCGCTGCGTTTTGCGAACGCGTGTTCGGGTAGGCGTTGGGCCATGAGCGATGAGGACAACGTCAAGCAGCAGGCCGATCCGCCGTCGAACACCGCCAAGGACCCCGAGAGCTGGGTAACCGGTGACGAACCGATGACCGGAGCGCAGGCGTCGTACCTGCAGACCCTCTCCGAGGAGGCCGGCGAGGCGTTCGACGCCAACCTGAGCAAGGCCGATGCCTCCCGGCGCATCGAGGAGCTGCAGGAGCGTACCGGCCGAGGCGCCTAGAGCCCGCCCCCGGGCGGCGCGCGGCGCGTCCCCGAGTGACGCAGGATGGGGGCGTGAGCTCGCACTGGGAGGTCGGGGACCGCCAAGGCCTGCCGTGGCGGGCAATCGGCGTCGGTGTGCTGATCGTCGGCCTGATCCTGGCCGCGATCCTGTTTCGCGACGGTGCCGGCCTGTCGGTGGACACCGGCGGCGAGGCCACCCAGGTCGAGGATCGCGAGCTGGATCTGGTGGTGGAGGCACCGTACGAGGCGGGGGAGCGCTGGTTCTGTAGCGCAGACTTCCCGGTGCGAGCCTTCAGCGACGCGACGGCCTACCCACCGCAGCACCCTGGGGGCCCTTTAGTCGAGGAGCGCCCGAGCGCCTGCTACGCCGACACGGCGGCCGCGCTGGAAGCCGGGTTCGAGGTCGCGCCGCCACCCGCCGGCGTCGATCTGGTGGCCGGCATCTACCTGGAGCCGACGCCCAGCGACCTGACGGTGATGTGCCGGGAGGCCGCCATGCAGCTTGGCTATGCGGTGCCGTGCCCCACGCGGCTGCCAGCTCCCAGCAGCAGCGCCCGCTGCCTGGCCGACGGCTGCCGCTTCGCCGGAGGCTTCGTGATGGAGGTCCGCGGCTTCCCGGTGCCGCCGGGCTGGTGTGACGGCTGCGACGCGCACCTCGTTCTCGCCGCCGCACCTGCCGGTGCGCGGACGGCCGCGCCGCTGGTGACCTGTGACGGCCTCCCCGGGTCCGCCGCGCCCGAACAGCCCGCCACACGGTTCGAGCGCTGTCCGGACGGCCCACCTTGGGTGCCCAACGCCGGCGGGTTGCCCCACGAGGAGCACACCCTGACGCGGTGGCGCCGCGGCGGGATCGACTACGCGATCAGCGTCGAGGGGTTCAACCCGACACACGCCGACGTGCTGCGACAGCTGGCGCATGATCTGGACTACGTCGATGCAACCGGCTGACGGGGCTGACGGCTGGGACGCCGGGGGACAACGCCGCTCGCCGGGGCGGTGGCTCGGCATCCTGACGGTTGTGGTGGCCGTGGCGGCTGCCGGCTGGGCGGTGCGCGTCGGTTCCGGGGTCGGCCCCGAGCGGGACCTGCGCATCGACAACCGCGACCCCGAGGAAGCCGGCGACCAAGTATCCCAGGAAGCGACAGCCGGCGTCGAGTTCGCCGGCCGACGTCCGCTGCAGTACGACAACACCGGCTGGTGGTTCTGCCCTCCGACCGCGCCGATCGCCGCGCACGTCGACCGGCGGTTCTACCCCCCGACACATCCGGATCCTCCGCCGGACGGGCGGCGACCGGCTGCCTGCTTTGCGAATGGCTCCGCAGCCGCTGCGGCGGACTACTCTCTGGCCCCGCCGCCTGCGGATACGCGAATCGTCGGCGGCGTCTATCTCGTGCCAACCGAGCTGTTCCGACTGCGCTGCCAGTCGGCAGCCGACAGGCTCGGCCATGCCGTGCCTTGTCCTCGGCGGCTGCCGTACCCGCCGCGGACAGCACGGTGTCCTGGCGTCGGGCCCGACGGTTGCGTCGTACGCCGACCATCGGGTGGGGGCTTCGTGCTCGAGGCGCACGGCTTCCCGGTTCCGTCGGGGTGGTGTCGGGCATGTGAGGCTCACGTCGTGGTGACGGCGTTCCGAACGGGACGGCCGGCCGCTGCGGGAGCGTCCGGCGCCGGTCGTAGCCTGCGCCGCTGGCGCTTTGATGGGGTGACCTACGCGGTCAGCGTCGCGGGAGCCGGCCGTGCACAGCGAGCGCTGCTGCGCGCCTTCGCCGGAGGCGTGGAGATGGTGTCGCCGTCCGACCAGGGATCGTGACGTGAACTTGTCTCCCTCCCGCCGGCGCATCGTGGCGTTGCTGGCCGCGGCGCTCGTGGTCTTTGGGGGGCTGGCCGCGGTCGTGCTCAGCCGCACTGCCAGCGGCGGGGGTCGGACCCCCTCCGCGTCACCCCCGGCCCCGGGGGCGTCCGAGGAGCCCACCCTTGCGGTCGACGTCGAGAAGCCGCGCTACCTGGTCGCCGAGCGCATGGTGGAAGTCATCGTGCGCAACGAGGGGACCACGCCTGTTGAGGTGGCGCAGATCCAGCTGTTCGGCTCGCTGTTCGACGCCCGGCCGCCAATCCCGAAAGACACGCTGCTGCAACCGGGAGAGCGCAAGGACCTGAAGGTCGCCTACGGCCCGGTGCGCTGCGGCGTGCGGGCACCGCCGTCGCCCCGACCCTTCGTGCGCTTGCGAGTCCGCGCGTCGGATGGCAGCGAGACGCGGGCGCGCCTCGCCCTGCCCTCGCCGAGCCCGACGCTGCAACGCCTGCAGAACACCGAGTGCGGGCTGCTCGCGCTGCGCGAAGCGGTCCGGGTGGCCTACGCCGGGGGCTGGTCGCGCACCGGCGCTGAAGCCGGCGGCGCCAGGGGCACGCTGGTCCTGGCCCGGCGGGGATCTCAGGAGCGGATCGTGCTGACCGGCGTTGGCGGCAACGTCATCTTCACCGTGACCGTGGAGTCTGAGAACAGTCCACGGCCGGCAGGCCGTCCGCTTGCGACCCTGCGGCCGGATGACGACCGGCTCGCTCTACCCGTGACCGTCGAGGCCACGCGCTGTGACGCGCACGCGGTGGCCGACAGCAAGAAGACGTTCCTGCTGCCGTTGTGGTTGCGCCTCGATGCGGCCGAGGAGCAGTACCTGGAGGTCGAGGTCAGCGGTCGCGGCCGGCGAGTGCTGACCGACCTGATCGGCGAGTGCGTGGCGGCCGAGCACGGCTGAGCCCAGCGTCAACTTGGGTCCTGCTCACCCAGCCCCTGGATATCGGGCGGCGAATGTCGGCCGTGGCGGTTAGGTGACGCAAGCGTCGGGAAGGGCACATCACAGCCTTGGATCTCCCAGACCGACCACTTCAATACAGAGGACACCCAGTCATCATGAGCCAGACAAACTCCTTCGCCCGCAGTCTCCACGATGTCGGCCTTGCCGCCTGGTTCGGCGGCTCCCTGATGGGAGCCATCGGACTCAACGGCGCCAGCTCGGAAGTTACCGACCCGACCGACCGCTCGCGGGTCGCCAACGCCGGCTGGGGTCGCTGGACGCCCGCCAACGCTGTGGCCATCGCCGCGCACCTGGTCGGCGGCGCGCAGCTGACGCGGGCCAACAAGGGCCGCCTGGTCGGCCAGCAGGGCGTCGCCAGCGCCTCCGGCGCCAAGACTGCCCTGACCGCCGCCGCGCTGGGTGCCACCGCCTACTCGCGGTACCTCGGCCAGAAGGTCATGGAAGCCGAGGCCAAGGAGGCCCAGAGCAGCCTCGGTCCCGACGGTCTGCCCGTGGCCGACGCCACCACGCCCAGCGCCAGCACGCCCGACGACGCCGCGCAGGCACAGAAGCAGCTCAAGCTGCTGCAGTGGGCGATTCCGATGCTCACCGGCGGCATCCTGGTGATCAACGCCCGGATGGGCGAGCAGCAGCGGCCCAACGAGATCGCCAAGGGCCTGCTCGGCCGCCTCACCCCCGACGCCCTGCAGAAGTAACTTCCCCGACGGTATCCCGAAGGAGGGATCTGGTATGGCAAAGACCGCCCGCGAGATCATGACCGGCGGCACGGAGTGCGTGCAGGAAGACGAGACCCTTGTCGACGCCGCACGCAAGATGCAGCAGCTCGATGTCGGTGCGCTGCCGATCTGCGGCAACGACAACCGGTTGAAGGGCATGCTGACCGACCGCGACATCGTGGTGAAGGCGATCGCTGAGGGCCGCGACCCGTCCAGCGTGACCGCAGGCGAGGTGGCGACCCAGTCAGAGGTCGTCACCATCGGTGCCGACGACTCCATCGACGAGGCATTGGCGACCATGAAGCAGCATCGCGTCCGCCGCCTGCCCGTGATCGACGGTCACGACCTCGTCGGCGTGGTCAGCCAGGCTGACATCGCCTCCAACCTCGACAACGACAAGGTCGGCGACCTGGTCGCCGCAATCTCCGCCTCGCCGTAGCCCCCGTAGTTCGCAACGCCTTCGACGGCCCGGCCGATCCCGCTGTCGCCACCCGTGATCAGCACGACC
>JALZLF010000151.1 GCA_030858865.1 Actinomycetota bacterium
GTCACCCCGTCGACCAGCGCGGCGGCCTGGGCACCGAACTGTTCGGCGACGTCGTCGACGCTCATCTCGGTGTCCTCGACGACGTCGTGCAGCAGCGCCGCGACGATCGTCGGGGTGTCCATGCCCAGCTCCGCCAGCTGCTCGGCGACCCCGACGGGGTGGACGATGTAGGGATCGCCCGAGCTGCGCATCTGGCCCTGATGGGCGCCTTCGGCCACCTCGTAGGCACGCAACACCATCTTGACGTCGACCTTGGGGCTGTTGGCCTTCAGCGCCGTCATCAGCGGCAGCAGCCGCTCGGGGACCTGGGGGGCAAGGTCGATCATCGGCAGGCGAGCCAGCACGGCACGAACCCCCGACTGGCGAGGGCGCGACGACGCCGGCTTGTCGCCACCGGCCGGCGGCTGCGCAAGTTGACCGTCATGCTGACCGTCATCGCCCGACGCAGCGGGGGCGGGATCAGCCCCGCCTGGACCAGACATGGCGGGATCAGCCCCGCCTGGACTAGACATGGCGGGATCAGCCCCGCCTGGCGCGGGGACGTCAACGTCGTCTCGCCGGGCCGGGGCCCGCGTCGAGCTGCTGTGGTCCGCTGGGCTCGTCGCAACTCCCTTACGGTGGAGTGTCGGAGCGGTCCACGATACCCCTCGACCCGATGCGCACCAGGGCAACGGGCCACGCCCGTTCGCGCCCGGCGCAGCGCCCGTAGCCGCGAAAGTCAGTACTGCAGCAGGCTCACGAAGTCATAGCCGTCGAGCCTGGCGCTGCCCTTGAGGAACTCCAGCTCGATGACGAACGCGAGCCCCGCGACCGTGGCGCCGCTGTGCTCCACCAGGTTGCAGGCGGCTTTGGCGGTCCCACCCGTTGCGAGGACGTCATCGACGATGAGCACGCGTTCGCCGGCCTCGAAAGCGTCGGCGTGCACCTCCAGCGTCTCGGTTCCGTACTCCAGCTCGTAGCTCTCGCTGATGGTGTCGAAGGGCAGCTTCCCCGCCTTGCGCAGCGGCACGAAACCGGCACCGAAGTGGTATGCGACCGGGGCCGCGACAATGAAGCCCCTGGCCTCGATGCCAACGACCTTGTCGATCTTGCCCCGCCCGTAGCTGACCACGATGGCGTCGACCGCCGTGGAGAAGGCGGCCGGATCGGCCAGCAGCGGGGTGATGTCTTTGAACACCACCCCGGGCTTGGGAAAGTCGGGGATGTCGCGGATCGTCCCTTGGACAGACCCCAGGTCCAGCTCGATACGCATCGGTGTCGCCTTGGATCAGCGCCGCCGGGCGGCGCGGCTCTTGCCGGACTTCGGCTTGCGTGCGGACGGTCGCGCCGCTGTGGTCGACGCCACCGCGGCTGCCTCGTCGGTGGTCGAGGCGTCCACGGCGCTACGGCGGCGGGACTCTACACGCTGCTTGAGCTCGGCCCACCGAGGCTCGCGCTCCTTCAGCCACACCAGGAACGGTGTCGCCACCACGATGGACGAGAACGTGCCGATCGCCATCCCGACGAGCAGTGCCAGGGCCAGGTCCTTGAGCGTCTCGGCCCCCAGCAGCGTCGAGCCGATGAACAGCAACGAGGCCACCGGAAGGATCGAGGTCATCGACGTGGACAGTGACCGCACCAGCACCTCGTTGAGCGCGCGGTTGGCCGTCTCGCCGTAGGTGGCCGTCGAGACCGACGACAGTGTCGCCGTGTCCTCTCGCACCCGATCGAACACCACCACCGTGTCGTACAGCGAGTAGCCCAGGATGGTCAGGAAGGCGATCACCGACGCCGGCGACACCTCGAAGCCGACCAGCGCGTAGATGCCGACGGTGACGGCGATGTCGTGCAGCAGCGTGACGAGTGCGGCGACAGCCATGCGCAGCTCGAAGCGCAAGGTGATGTAGGCCACCACGAGCACCAGGAAGACGACAAGACCGCGCAACGACTGGCGGGTGATCTGCTCGCCCCAACGCGGACCGACCGCGCTGACGTCGATGGAGTCGCGGGCAGCGCCGGTCGTTTCGGCGAGCGCGCCGAGCACCCGGCTCTGCTCCTCCCCGCCGATCTCCTCCACGGCCGGGGTGCTGACCAACGCACCCTGACCCCCGTCGACGACCTGCACGATGGCGCCGTCGACGCCGGCCTCCGACAGCCCGTCGCGCAGCTCCTCGGTGGTGAAGTCGCGGGTTGCCTGCGTGACCGTGTAGGCGGTGCCGCCGGTGAAGTCGATGCTGAAGTTCAGCCCCCGGATCAACAGGGCGGCGACGCACACCGCCAGCAGCACCAGCGTGGAGATGAGGAACGTCCGCGACCGGCCGATGAAGTCGACCCGGCTGCGGCCGGTGAACAGGCGGTTGAAGCCACTGTCGCCAGCGGGCGCCGAGCCAGGCGTGGGAGTGGTCTCGCTCATCGTGCGCGGCCCCCTGAGGCTGCGGTCTTGGGTTCAGGCCTGATCACTCCCGTACGCAGCCCCATGATCTTCGACCGAGCCAGGCGCGGCGAGCGGGCGATCAGCGCGAACAGCCAGCGGGTGAAGGTCACCAGCAGCAGCGTGTCGATGACGGTCGACAGGCCGAGCGTGAAGGCGAAGCCGCGCACGGGTCCCACCGCCAGAAGGTAGAGCACGACAGCGGCCAGGATGGAGACCGTGTTGCCGGTCAGGTTGGTGCGAAACGAGCTGATGAACGCCTTGTCCGCGGCGCTGCGGATGGTCCGGCCCGCCCGCAGCTCGTCGCGGAAGCGCTCGCGATAGATGATCGAAGAGTCCGCGGCGATGCCGATGGACACGATCAAGCCGGCGATGCCGGCGAGGGTCAGGGCGAAGCCGATGGTGTTGCCGAGGATGACGATCAAGCCATAGGTGACGATCCCGAACATCGCCAGCTCGGCGATGGCGGCCAAGCCGATCCCCCGGTACAGAAAGAGCAGGTAGACACAGACCAGGGCCAATCCGATGGCGCCGGCCAGCAGACCCGCTTGCAGCGACGAGCGACCCAGGGTCGGTGACACGCTGCGAAACTCCTGGAACTCCAGTTGCAGCGGCAGGGCGCCGGTGCGCAGCACCAGGGCCAGCTCCTTGGCCTCGGCCTCGCCGCCGCCGGTGGTGATCACGGCGCTGCCACCGGTGATGCCCTGGTCGCAGACCACGTCGGAGGCGACTCCTGGAGCCGACTCGACGACACCGTCGAGCACGATCGCGAACTGCCGGCGCGGGTCGCCCTCGGGTTGGCAGGCCAGCTCACCTGTCACCCGCGTGAAGTTGTCGGCGCCCTCGCCGGCGAGTTCCAGGGCAACCTCCCAGTTGAACCCGTCCGGCGACAGCTGCGCCACCGCACCATCGACATCGGCACCCGCCACCTCCACAGGGCCGACGCGCAGCTTGCTCCACTGGTCGGGCGGCAGCGGCTGCGGATCGGGGTTCTCCTCGGTGCGCTCCTCCAGCAGCCGCTCGCACAGGACGAGCCGGCGGTCGGGTGGAGGCACGGCGTCGGTCTCTCCCCCGCACTCGGGACCGGTGTCGGCGTACCTCGGAGCGTCGGGCGGAATGACGGCCGCCACCTTGCGGAACTGCAGCTGAGCGGTGCGACCGATGACCTCCTGCGCCTGCTCGCGGTCGGCCAGGCCAGGCAGCTGCAGCTGCACCGTCTCGCCCTGCCGGGAGATGTCCGGCTCGGCGACGCCCAGCGCGTCGATACGGTTGCGGATGATCTCGACCGTCTGGTCGAGCACGCCCTCGTCAACCTGCTGACCCTCGGCGGGCGTGAGCGTGACGCTCAGGCCGCCCTGCAGGTCCAGTCCGAGCTGGGGCGTGTAACCCTTGTAGAAGATGAAGCCCCACATGGCGCCCACCGCAAGGAGGAATGCGATGAGCGCCGCCGCGAGCCTGCCGTTGCTCATGTCCGATGTCCTACCGCTTCGCTACTCGAGGACGGTCTACATCCTCTACAGGACTTGAACGCCGTTGACCGTGATCCGAAAGTCGCAGCCGAGTGTGACGGCCGCCCGGCGGCACATGATCATCCGTTCCAGGAAGATCTCGAAGTACTCCAGCACCTGGCTGATGGCAGTGTCGATGACGAGCTCGAGGGTCAACGTGCGGGCCTGTGGATCCACGCGCAGGAACGAGGTCTGCACCGCGTAGTTGACCCGGTCGTGGATGTCCATCTCGATGGAGGCGTCCTTGCGCACCCGGCTGCGGTGCACGTCGGACTTGTCGGCCAGGATCACCGCCGCCGCCGCCGGCGAGACGGCGACGCCGTATTCCTCCTCGTGGTTGCCGACCGCACTGATCACCTCGGCGATGTCGCGGGCGTCGACGTCGAGCTCCAGCAGCAGGTGGTAGGCCAGCATTGCCGAGGTCTGGCCGTGGTGCGCGCGGCTGACGACGTTGCCGATGTCGTGCAGGTAACCGGCCACCGCTCCGAGCTCGGCCGTACGCGAGTCGTGGCCCAGATGGGTCAGCACGTTGAAGGCGATGTGCCCCACGAGATTGGCGTGGCGGAAGCCGTGCTCGGTGAAGCCCTGCGCCCCGAGGAAGTCGTCGGCGGCGAGAATGAACGTCGAGGTGCGCTCGTGGGCCCGCACAGCATCCAGCAGCGGGATCCGCGCGCGCCCCGTCGACTGGCGAGGCGTTGTCTGCTCCTCGCCGGCGCGTGTCCGCCCGCCGAGTGGGACATCGCCATGACCGCTGCCTGCCTGCGGCCGCTGCGCGGCCTCCGGTTCGCCGGGGGGTTGCCCGCGCAAGGCGTGCGCCATGAACGACCTCAGCCTGCGAGGCCGGCGTCACCGGTTCCGTCGGTCGTCGCGTCGGCGTCGACCAGCCGCCGAGCGATCGCGGCGCGGGCCATGGTGACGACCGTTCCGTCGGCGATCTCGAGGCGGAGGGTGTCTTCGTCGACGGTCTCGACCGTGCCGTGCAAGCCCCCGATGCTGACCACCCGGTCGCCCCTGCTGATGGACGACACCAGCTCGCGCTGCTTGCGGGCGCGCTGCTGCTGCGGGCGAATCAGCAGGAACCAGAACGCGAGGCCCATCAGCACCAGAGGCAGCAGTCCCGCGATCGGATTGCCGCCGGCGGACTGCGCCATCACGGGAAGGACGGCGAGGGCTTGCATGACGAAGGCCTTCGGGTTGGGTGCAGGATCGACCCGTACGCGGTTCCGGCCGGCATGGCCTGCATGCCCGCCGGCCGAGCCGGACGCAGGCCAACGATAGCATCACCCTTCCCCCGCCCAGGGTCTCGGCGGCTAGGCTGCCGGCCCGCCGACGAGGACCGCCTTCCGTGAGTGCCGAGCTGCCCGGCGACGTTCTCATCCTGGTCGGTGCCGCGCTGCTGGCTGCGGGAGTCCTGAGCGCGGGCTTCGCCGCACGCCTGCGCGTCCCGGGGTTGCTGCTGTTCCTCGGCCTGGGAATGGTGGTTGGCGACGACGGACTGAACCTGATCAGCCTGTCGGACCCGGTGCTCGCCCAGCGGGTCGCGGTGCTGGCCCTGATCGCCATCCTGTTCGAAGGCGGGTTGGGCACCAAGCCCACCGATCTACGCCGAGCTGCCGTGCCGGGTCTGGTGCTGGCCAACGTCGGCGTGGTCATCACCGCCGCAGTGACCGCTGCGGCCGCGGCCCTGCTCCTCGACGTCCAACCGGTCACGGCACTCCTGCTGGGAGCCGTCACGGCGTCGACTGACGCGGCCGCGATCTTCTCGGTGTTGCGTCGCTCTCCACTGCCCAAACGATTGACGTCGCTGCTGGAAGTTGAGTCCGGCGCCAACGACCCCCTGGCGATCGTGCTGACCTTGAGCGTGCTCGCGTCCGCCGCCAGCGGGCTGAGCGCGGGGCAACTGCTGGGCTTCGGCGCGACTCAGCTCCTAGGTGGCATCGCCGTGGGCACCGTGGTGGGGGTTGCCGGCAGCTGGGTGCTGAGCCGGGTCAGCCTCGGCGCCGAGGGTCTGTACCCCGTGCTGGCGCTGTCGGTCGCCGGGCTTGCCTACGGAGCGGCCGCGTTGCTCGGTGGATCAGGCTTCTTCGCGGTGTATCTGGCCGGCCTGCTGGTCGGTGCCCGCGTTCCCCGTCACCGGCGGGTCATCCGCACGTTCCACGACGGGCTCGCCACCATGGCCGAGATCGCCCTGTTCCTGTTGCTGGGGCTGCTGGTCTTCCCGTCGCAGCTTCCAGCGATCGCCCTGCCCGGCCTGGCGCTGGGGTCCGTGCTCGTGTTCGTCTCGCGGCCGCTGGCTGTCGTCGCGTGCCTGCTGCCGCTGCGCTTCTCGCGCGCCGAGATGGCCATGGTGTCGTGGGCGGGGTTGCGGGGCGCAGTACCGATCGTGCTGGCAACGTTCCCGCTCACCGCGGGGGTTGCCGGCGGCGAAGCGATCTTCAACATCGTCTTCTTCGTGGTGCTGGTGTCCAGCGCCTTGCAAGGCACCTCGGTCGGCTGGGCGGCCAAGCGACTGGGCCTTGAAGGCGACGCGCACGCATGGGCACCGGTAGCCGAGGCGCTCCCGCTCGAGGGCGGCGACATCGACCTTGTCGAGGTCAGCGTGGCGTCCGACCTTGCGGTATGCGGCTCCCGCCTGCGCGACGCGCCGTTGCCCCACGGAACGCTGGTCACCGCAATCGTGCGCGACGGTCGCACGCTGCTCCCCAGGGCCACCACCCGCCTGCGCGCCGGCGACCTCGTCCTGGTCGCAGCGCAACGGCGGGAGACGGCCACCGCGGAGGTGGTCGCGTGGGCACGAGGGGAGGGGTCGCTCGACATCGAACCGAAGTGACGGCGACTACGACCGACCGCCGAACAAGGTTGCGCCCGGATCCGCCGCAGGCGCCACCAACTTCACGTGCAACCAACCGCTGGCGGTCGCGACCCGCCCTCTCGGCGTCCGGGCCAGCAGGCCCTGCTGGATGAGGAACGGCTCGACGACGTCCTCGATCGTCTCGGCCTCCTCCCCCACCGCCACGGCCAGGGTCGACAGGCCGACCGGGCCGCCACCGAAGTTGCGGCACAGGATCTCCAACACCCAGCGGTCGAGCTTGTCCAGACCCCGCTCGTCGACGTCGAACAGGTCCAGCGCCCGTTCGGCCAGTTGGTGAGTGACCATGCCGTCGGCCCGGACCTGGGCGTAGTCGCGGACCCGTTTGAGCAGCCGATTGGCGATCCGGGGGGTTCCTCGGCTGCGTCGGGCGACCTCGTCGGCCGCCTCAGGGTGCAGGCGCACGTCGAGGATCCCGGCACTGCGCCGCAGGATGCTCGCGAGCTCCTCGGCCAGGTAGTAGTCGAGGCGTGCCGCGTAACCGAAGCGGTCGCGCAGCGGTGACGTGATCAGCCCGGTGCGCGTGGTGGCACCGACAAGGGTGAACGGCGGCAAGGGCAGGCGCAGGGCCCGCGCTCCCGGACCCTTTCCGACGACGATGTCGAGGCTGAAGTCCTCCATCGCCGGATACAGGATCTCCTCGACCGCTCGTGGCAGCCGGTGAATCTCGTCGACGAACAGCACGTCGCCGAGTTCAATGTTGGTCAGGATCGCCGCGAGGTCTCCCGGCCGCTCCAGAGCCGGGCCGCTGGTCATGCGCAGGTCAGCGCCCATCTCGGTGGCGACGATGCCCGCCAGTGACGTCTTGCCGAGGCCGGGCGGGCCGGAGAACAGCAGATGGTCGACGCTGTCACCACGTCCCTTGGCGCCATCCAGCACCAAGGACAGCTGCTCTTTGACCCGCTCCTGACCGACGAACTCGTCGAGGCGCCGGGGACGCAGCGAGGCGTCGAGATCGGCGTCGGCGGCGGTCTGGCCCGCGGTGAGGATCTCGTCCATCGGCGGCTCACTTCCGTCCGAGGGCGCGCAGCGCGGCGCGCAGCAGCTGCTCGGGCTTCGCCCCGTCGTCGTCGGGCAGGGTCTCAAGGGCGGCGGCGACCTCGCCGGGAGCGTAGCCGAGGCCGGCCAGCGCCTGGCGGACATCGGAGCGGGCACCGCCCGGGGCGCCGGGGACCGTCGAAGCGGCCGGTAGCCACTCACCGCCGGTCGTGGCCAGCTTCTCGCGCAGCTCCAGGACCATCCGCTGCGCCGACTTCTTGCCGACCCCAGGGATCACCGTCAGGGCGGACACGTCCTCGGTGATCACGGCACGCCTCAAGCCGTCGGCGCCGAGCGTGCCGATCGCTGCCAGAGCCAGCTTTGGCCCGACGCCGGTCACTGACAGCATCGCGGCGAACAAGCCCCGCTCGCCCGCATCGAGGAACCCATAGAGGGTCAGGGCGTCCTCGCGCACGGCCAGATGGGTGTGCAGGGTGACCGGGGTGCCAGCCGCTGGGACGCTGGCGCCGGGCGGCACGTGCACCTGATAGCCCACGCCACCGACGTCGACCACCACCAGCCCCAGCGACGACGCCGCGACGCTGCCACGCAGCAGCGCGATCATCCCGACGGCCGAACGACCTGGGCCCCCGGTCCCGCGGCGGCGACCGCGGCGGCCAGTCGCGGGCTCATGCCACCCCCCGAGGCGCTAGGAGCCCCGGCGTGCTGCAGGTGGCACAACGCCAAGGCCAGTGCGTCGGCGGCGTCGGGGGGCCGGGGCGCGTCGCTCAGGCGCAGCAGGCTGGCCACCATGAACCCCACCTGTGCTTTGTCCGCAGCCCCGGAGCCGGCCACCGCCAGCTTCACCTGCGTCGGGGTGTACTCCACCACGGGCAGCCCCGCCTGCTCGGCGCACAGCAGGACGACGCCAGCCGCCTGACCCACCCCCATGGCGGTGCGCACGTTGGCATTGAAAAACACCCGCTCCACGGCAACGGCCTGCGGCTGGACCTGCGAGATGACGGCACGCAGCTCGGCGTACAGCTGCGCCAGGCGCCGGGAGGTCGGGTCTGCACTGGGGGTCCGCACCACACCGGCACGCACCGCCACCGGACGGCGGCTGGGACCTTCCACCACGCCGATGCCGCAGCGGGAAAGGCCCGGGTCCACGCCGAGGACCCGCACGCACCCTCCTTGATCGAACAAGTGTTCCGGCGGGAGCCTACCAGGACGAGGCGACAGGACCGGGAGGCCCCGTCGCCCTCAACCAAACCCGCGCCCGCGCCGGCGCTTACGCCCTGCCGGACCGGTCGGGGTCACCGCTCGTCCTGGAGCTTCTCGGGTCGGGCATCCTGTTCCCGGACGACGAGGGTGAGCGACGCCTGCAGCGACTGCTCAGCGGTTTCCAACCGCAACCCGAGTGGGGGTTGAGCGACCTCGTCCCCGACCGCCTCCTCGACTGCGCG
>JALZLF010000156.1 GCA_030858865.1 Actinomycetota bacterium
CTCGTCACCGACGGCCCCGGCATGGGCCAGCAGCTCGTCGAGGCTTCCGTCGCCGGCGATTCCGCCCGCGATCAAGACGTCGTCGGGCAGCCGTGACGGGAAGAAGCGCGCCGCCCGCGTCGAGTACACCGGGCGGTCGCCGGCCATGTTGAGCAGCGACGTCGGCGTGGTCCAGCCGACGGCCGTGACCAGCAGGTCGCAGGCCACGGTGCTGCCGTCGGCCAGCTCGACGGCCTGCACCTGCTTGCCGCCGGTGGCGCGCACGATGCCCTCGCCGCGGCGGGCGTCGACGACCGCGGCGACGTCCACCCCGACCCGCTCCAGATCCTCGGCGGCGGCGTCCCCGTCGGCGTTGGCCGTGAACACCACGGCGCGGGACCCCGGCTTGACCGCATGCAGGTTGATGAGGCGGCGCACGGCCGTGGACAGCATCACGCCGGGAAGGTCGTTGCCCGCGAAGACGAACGGCCGCTCGATCAAGCCGGGTGCGACCACCAGCGCCTTGGCGCGGGCCTTGATCAGCCGCTCGAAGACGAAGCCGAGGTTGCGCTGGACGATGGCCAACCAGCCGCCGTCATAGCGCCCGGTGACCACCGAGTTGGTCAGCACTTCGATGCCGGGGGTTGCGGCGACCGCTGCGCGCAGCCGCTGCAGCTCGTCGAGCTGGGCTTGGCTTCCCCAGCGCAGGTGACCGCCCAAGTCGTGCTCTTCCTCCACCAGCAGCACCTGCGCCCCGGCCCGCGCGGCCGCCACCGCTACGGTCATGCCGGCGGGCCCGCCCCCGGCGACCACCACGTCGGGATGGGCGTAGCGCTTGTCGAAGGACGGGGGTTGGGGACCTTCGGAGGCCGCCACTACCCCACCGGCGGCGAAGCGGCGCAGCACCTGCTGGTAGGCAGGCCACAGCCGCTGTGGCTTGATGAAGGTCTTGTAGTAGAAGCCTGGCGTCAAAAAGCGCCCGACCACCTGGTTGAGCGACTTGACGTCGTAGTCCAGTGACGGCCAGGCGTTCTGGGCGCGCACCACCATGCCCGCCTCGACCCGGCGGTGCGCTGCCCGCACGTTGGGTTCGTCGCCGACCTGCACCATGCAGCCGGGATCCAGGTAGCTGGCCGACAGCACGCCGCGGGGACGGTGGTACTTGAAGCTGCGGGAGAAGACCCGCTCCCCGCTGGCGGCCAGCGCCGAGACGATCGTGTCACCGGCGTAGGCGGGGTAGGACCGACCGTTCCAGCGCAAGTGCAGCGGTCGGTCGCGGTCGATGACTTCACCGGGCTGCGGCTCCAGGCGCAGTGAGGTGGCCGTCGGCACCGCTCTCACGCCTGGGCTCGGCCGTCGTGCTCGCCGCCGCGCCCGGCGGTCTGTTCCGCGGAGAACCCCCGAAGCTGGGCGTCTGGTGGCCTTGACGCCCGGATCTGGTTGTCCACGGTGTGGCGATCGGCCACGAAGTACTGCCGGCAGCCGGCGCGGTGATACCAGGTCTCCTCGACCCAGCCGGCGGGGTTGACCTGCAGGTACAGGTAGCCACGCCACGCCGCGGCGTCGGCGGTCGAAGGATCCGGGCGCGCCCGACGTTCTCCGACGTAGCGGAACTCCGCGACGTTGCGCGGCCCGCACCACGGGCACGGCACCAGCATCATGGCTGTGCGGTCTCCGGCTCAGTGGCCAACGGAGGCGGCCCCCTTCTCGCCGACCAGACGGCCGTCGGCGAAGCGCGCGAGGTCGAAGGCGGCGATCAGCTGCGGTACCCGCTGCGTGGCGATCAGCGCTGCCATCGTCTCCCCGGCCACCGGTGCCGCCTTGAACCCGTAGGTGCCCCAGCCGACATCGACGTAGAAGCCTTCGACCGGGGTCGTGCCCATGATCGGCGAGTAGTCCGGCGTCATGTCGCACAGGCCGGCCCATTGGCGCAGCAGCCGCAGCTTGGCCAGCGACGGCATCAGCTCCAGCACGTGACCGGCAAGGCCTTCGGTGAAGTCCAGCGAGCCGCGCATCGAGTAGGAGGTGAACGGATCGACGCTGGCCCCGAAGACCAGCTCGCCACGGTCGGTCTGGCTGACGTAGACGTGCAGCGTTCCCGACACGACCACGGCGCGCAGGAACGGCCGCACCGGCTCGGTGACAGCGGCCTGCAGCGGAAACGTCGACACGGGCATCGCCACGCCGGCCATGTCGGAGATGAGCGTTGACCAACCGGCGGTGCAGTTGACGACCGTCCGCGCGGCGATCCGACCCTGCGAGGTCTGCACGCCCTCGACACGGCCGGAGGCCACGTCGATGCCGGTGACCTCGGTGTTCTGGTGGATGTGCACACCGTAAGCGTCGGCGGCGCGTGCGTAACCCCAGACAACCGCGTCGTGGCGGACGATGCCCCCCGGTGGGTGGTACAGCGCCCCGAGGATCGGATAGCGGGCAGCCGACGACGTGTCCATGTACGGCACCAGGGACTTGACCTCGTCGGGGGCGATGACCTCCGAGTCGATGCCCTCGAGCTTGTTGACCTCCGCACGCCAGCGCATGGTCCGCAACGAGCCGTCGTTGTGGGCCAGGGTGAGGTGTCCGCGCTGGGAGAACATGACGTTGTAGTTGAGGTCGGCCGCCAGCGTGGCGTACAGCTGCACGGACCGGTCGTAGAAGCGCACGCCCTCGGGGGTGAGGTAGTTCGACCGGATGATCGCGGTGTTGCGGCCAGAGCCTCCGCTGCCGATGTAGGCCTTGTCCAGCACCGCCACGTTGGTGATGCCGTGGTTGGCGGCCAGGTAGTAGGCGGTGGCCAACCCGTGCACCCCGCCGCCGACGATGACCACGTCGTAGGCCGGTTGCAGGTCGTGCGAGCGCCACGCCCGTTGCCACGGTGCCGAGGTCAGCCCGTGACGCACCAGGTCGAAGGCCGAGTAGCGTGCGGGCTTCCGGAAGCCGTTCGCCGCACCGTTGCGGCTGCGCAAGCCCTTCACCAGATCCCTGTGCTCCCGACTCCGGCGCGCAGCGTGGGCCGTCGCTGTCCGGTTGGCGTACGCAGGATAACCACACGGACGACCACCGGCCAGGCGTTGCCGCAGGCGGTCGGGAACCCACAACAGCGCGAACTGAGCTCCTACGGTCGAACTTCGATGAATCCGGCGGCCGTGAAGTCTCCGTCGAAGGCGAGTGCCTCTTGAAGGCGCCGGCGCCGCATGAGAACGAAGCTCGTGGCGTCCACGAATGAATAGACGCGTTCGTCGTGGTCGCGCAGCCACGCCCAGGCGCGCGCCTCGTCGCCCGGGTCCACAGCGGCGACCTCGACGCGAGGTGACGCCTGGACGGCGTCCAGCAGCTGAAGGGCCCGGCTGTGTGAGGTGTGGCGCAGTCGCAACAGCGTCCAGGTCTCGCCGAGGACGAGGTTACTCGTGATGATGCGGTCTGCGGTTTGGCGCCACAGGCTCGCCGCCGGCTGGTGGCGCGCGTCAGAGCCGGTATGCAAACCGAACCAGAAGCTGGTGTCCGCGAACCGCGTCACCAGCCATAGACGGCCGCGTCGATGTCATCCACCGCCTCACCGTCTCCCATCCCGATGACCGCGTCCACCGGGTCCTTCCCGCCTTGGGGGAAACCCTGTCGGATCAGCAGGCGGATCAAAGCGGCCTTGGACAGGCTCCGCCGTCGCGCCTCGACCGCGAGACGGTCATCGACCGCGTCATCGAGAT
Organism: Actinomycetota bacterium; assembly: GCA_030858865.1. Taxonomy (GTDB): domain Bacteria; phylum Actinomycetota; class Nitriliruptoria; order Euzebyales; family Egibacteraceae; genus JACCTL01. Next base: position 3,684 of record JALZLF010000156.1, read on the forward strand.
GGATCTGTATACGCCTCATGGCAGGATCATACACACCTCTGCCGACGTCCCCCGCCCGAGCGCCGACGTGGCCCCGCAGGGGCATCCCGCGCTCACCATGCGCCGGTGCCGTAGGCCGCCTGGAGGGTGGTGAGGCTGTCGTAGACGTACTCGCCGCCCTCGGGTCGGCCGTTGCCCGACTCCTTGACACCGCCGAACGGCGCCTCCAGATCGACGGCGTCTCCCCTGCGGTTGATCGCGATCACCCCGGCCTCCAGGCGGTCCAGGGCCGTTCGCGCCGTCTGCGGGTCAGCGGTGTGGACGGCGGCGGACAGGCCGTACGGGCTGTCGTTGGCCAGGTCCCACACGTCGTCGGCCTCGTCGAAGTCATCGACCGACGTGACGGGCGCGAACAGCTCATGACGGCGCAGCGGGTCAGCGGATGACAGGCCGGTCAGCAGCGTCGCCGGGAAGGCGGCCGCAACGTCCGGCAAACCTGCAGTCCGCGCGGCGACGCGGGCACCGCGGCGCTTCGCGGCCGCCACGGCACGCTGTGCCCGTTGGCTGGCCGCGGGCGAGATCAGCGGTCCCAGCGTTGTCGTCTCCCGCAGGGGGTCACCGGGGCGCAGCGCCTCGTAGCGATGCGCCAGACGGGCGACGAACTCGTCGGCGACCGGCCGCTGCACGAGGACGCGCCGGGTGGCGGTGCACTTCTGGCCGTTGATCGCCGTCGACGCGCCGGCGACGCAGTCCACGGCGAGGTCCAGGTCGGCGTCGGCGAACACCACCGCCACGTTGATGCCGCTCATCTCCAACGCGCACGGAGCGAAGCGTTGCGCGGCCAGCGCCGCGATCGCCCGACCCGCTGCCGTGGAACCGGTGAACGAGATGCCGCGCACGCGGCGGTCGCCACACACCGCATCGCCGGCCTCGCCGCCGCCGAGCACCGGCACGATGACGTCGGCGGGCAGGCCGGCCCTGGTCAGCCGCTCCACGGCCGCCAGAGCGGTGGCCGAGGCCAGCTCCGAGGGCTTCCACACCACGGCGTTGCCGGCCATCAAGGCTGGCAGCCACTTCCACGCCGGTGTCACCAACGGCACATTCCACGGCGTGATCGCCGCGACGACCCCCAGAGGCCGACGACGCACGATCGCGCCGGCGCGATGATCGAAGGGCGGCGGGTGATCGGCGTAGTAGCGCGCTGAGCGAGCCGTCCACTCCACCTCGCCGAGGGCCTCTGACCACAGCTTGCCGACCTCGACGACGATCAGCTCGGCAAGCTCGCCGGCGTCGGCTTCGACGAGGTCGGCGAAGCCTCGCAGGACCGCTGCGCGCTCCTCGGTCGGCGCCGCCGCCCAACCC
>JALZLF010000175.1 GCA_030858865.1 Actinomycetota bacterium
GCGGTCGGCCGCGACGGGGCTCGCACGCCGCTGCCCTGGGCGCCGGGCCCCGGATGGGGCTTCACCGACGGCCCTCGGACGTGGCTGCCGATGGACGGGCGCACCGAGGCCGACACCGTCGCCGTGCAACGAGCTGACCCGTCCTCGATGCTGCATCGCTACCGGGCGCTGATCGCCCTGCGCGACGCGTTGCCCGACCTGCGCCGCCACCCCGTCGAATGGGTCGGCGAGAGCGGCCCGGTCGTCGGCTACCGCCGCGGCGACGTGCTCGTGGCCGCCAACTGCGGGGACGAGCCGTCGGCGTTCACCCTGCCCGACGGTGCCTGGGCAGTGGCCTTCTCCAGCACCCGCGACGGTGAGGGGGAGCGGGCGGGGGGCGATGTGGTCCTCGCCAGCCACCAGGCCGTGGTGCTCACCTGCTGATGGAGCGACAGGACGCCACGACAGCGCCGGTCATCGCCGATACAGCGGGTGCACGCGCAGCGTGCTGACCACGGCACGGTGGTCGCTGCCCCAGGGCCGCACGCGGATGTGGGCGTTGCGGTAGCTCTCCCCGACGACCCGGCTGGACAAGGTCCGCACCGGGCCGTGCACGTAGACCAGGTCGATCCGGTCGAAGACCTCGTCCTCGGTCAGCGTCGCCGGCTGGTCCCCGATGGGCGGCGGATAGCCCGGGGTCCAGGTGTAGCCCGGTGCCCGGACCGGGTCCGGGTGAGCGGTGCGGAAGGAGTCACGGAAGCCAGCCTCGGCCAGAGACATCGACAGCGGCCAAGGCACGGGGCGCACGAACTCCTCCCCGTCGGCTTGACGCGCTGCCGCCGTCGCGCTGGTCCAGTCAAGGTGGCTGGGCACGTTGAAGTCACCCATCAGCACCACGGGGACCTTCGCCTCGGCAAGTGCGGAAAGCGCTTCGAGCCGCGACTCCATCTCCCGGATGTGGTGCTGCTCGTTGAACAGCACGTAGTCAAGGGATGCGCCGTCTCGCAGGTCATAGGGACCGTAGGGATACGGGGTCAGGTGGACGCTGCTGACCGCTACCCGCCCGCCGCCGGGAAGGCGGAGCCAGGCATACTCATCGCTGCGCCGAGGAGCCGTCAACGGGTACTTGCTGATGAGGTGGGTGTAGCCGTCGTCGGACGCGAACACGTGCTTCCACCCCAGCTTCCGAGCCAACCGCTCGAGGTTGCCGCCGGGTTCCTGGACGCCGACCACGTGGGCGCGTGCCTTGCGCACCGCCCTGACGATGGACCCGAACCTGACCTGGGTACCGCCCACCCAGATGTTGAAGGTCATCGCCCGTAGCTTGCGCGTCAGCGCAGGATCGCGGGGGTTGGCGGGCCACTCCTCCTCGGGTGGCGGCGGAGGGTTGTCGATGTCGCCGGTGACCCGGATGGTGGTCGAAGCGACCACCTCGTAGCCATCGTCGACCAGCAGGTAGATGGTGTACTCACCGGGCGCCAAGGGCCAGCTGTCGCGCTGCCCCGGTCGCTGCTCGCTCCAGGTCAGCGTTCCCTCGGGGGTGACGGTCTGGCCGTCGCCTTGATCCAGGTAGTCCCACAGCGTTGCGCCCGAGCTGCCACCGGGCGGACCGGCGAAGGCCGGGTACAGCCCCACCCAGTCCCTGGGGTTGCCGGGAGCGTCCGACCACGACACCGTGATCGGCTCGCCGACGTCGTAATCGGTCTTGTCGGTGGTGACGGCCGGGCCGCTGTCGGCGGCGACCGTCGTGACAGCAAGTAGCGGCAGCAGCAGGCTGGACAGTGCCAGGCAAGCCACGAAGGCGCCTCGGCGGAGCAGTCTGGACACGGCACTCTTTCGAATCGTTCGCCGGCACGGCGGTGGGCGGTGGGCGGTGGGCCGTGGAGACAGGCTGGCAGCCGCACGTGAGCGGCAGGTGCCATCGAGGTTTCCACCGCGTGAAGACTCGGCAGGGTGTTGGGAACATCTCACAGGACTGGGAGCCGATGCCCAACCGCCTGCACGTGCTGCCCGACGAGCCGGTGGCCCGTATGGCCGACTACGTCGCCGCGGGCGGCGGTCAGGGCCTGGCCGAGGCGCTGCGCCTCGACCCCGCCGAGGTGATCGCCGAGGTCGAACGCTCCGGGTTGCGAGGCCGTGGTGGCGCGGGCTTTTCCACCGGCCGCAAGTGGGCGTCGGTGCTGGAAGCCGCGGGCGACGGCCGGACGCCAGCGGTGGTGTGCAACGCCGCCGAGGGCGAGCCGGGCACCTTCAAGGACCGCGCGCTGATGGCCCGCAATCCGTGGGCGGTGGTCGAGGGGCTGTGCATCGCGATGTACGCGGTCGGGACCGCGCGCGGGGTCATCGCCACCAAGGAACGCTATCCCCTGCAGGCGCGACGGCTGACCGAGGCGCGGGACGCCATGGCCGCGGAAGGCTTCGCCGGCGCGGCGGGGGTGGAGATCCTGCTCGGGCCCGACGAGTACCTGTACGGCGAGGAGAGCGGTCTGCTCGAAGTCGTCGAGGGCAAGCTGCCGCTGCCCCGGATCCTGGCGCCGTACATGTACGGGCTGCACGCCACGATGCAGCAGCCCAACCCCACCGTGGTCAACAACGTCGAGACGCTGGCCCACGTGCCCGGGATCCTGCGGGAAGGCGCCGAGCGCTTCCGCCAGCAGGGAACCCAGCAGGCTCCGGGAACCATGGTCTTCACCGTCGTCGGCGACGTCGACAGCCCCGGCGTCTACGAGCTGCCCCTCGGCACGCCGCTGCGGACCCTGCTGGTCGACATCGGGGGAGCCCATGACATCAAGGCCATCTACAGCGGTACCTCGAACACCGTCATCGTCCCCGGGCTGCTCGACCTGCCGCTGGACTTCGACTCCTTCGCCGAGGCCGGCACCGGCCTCGGCAGTGGCGGCTTCGTCGTCTACGGCGCCGACCGCTGCATCGTGGCGGTGACGGCGTCACTGTCGCGCTTCCTCGCCGTGGAGTCGTGCGGGCAGTGCCCGCCGTGCAAGCTGCACGGCGTCGAGCTGTTCGAGCGGCTGGAGCGGCTGTGCCGTGAAGGTGGTCAAGCGGCGGATCTGCAGGAGATCCGCAAGCGCTGCGCACTGGTGACGGATTCCAACCGCTGCTACCTGCCGGTCGGTCATGCGCTGCTGGTGCGGTCGACCCTGGACGCCTACGCCGACGAGTTCGCCGCGCGCCTCGCCGGGCCCTGCGACCATCCCGACGTCGACGTGCCCAAGATCGTCGAGCTCGACGACGACACCGGCGAGGTCCGCTTCGATCCGGACTACTCCCGCAAACGCATGGACTGGTCCTACGGCGACGACGGGAACGCCTGACCGCCTAGTGGTAGCGGGTGAGCACCACGAACGTGGTGGTGCGAACCGTCTGCGGCCAGGCGTTGATGCGGTCGAGGATCTCGTCGAGCCGTTCGGCGTCGGCGGCGGCCAGCCGCACGAGCAGGTCGTACTCGCCGGCCAGGCTCTCGGCTTCCTGCAGCTCGGGGATGGCTCGCAGCCGGCGCACGTAGCCGGCGACGTCGGGGGTGTTGACGACGATGGCGACGCGGGCGGCGTGCCCGGCCGCCGTCGGCGTCGCCGTCACCTCGGCGTGGTAACCGCGGATCGCGCCGTCGTCCTCCAGGCGGCGCACCCGCGCCAGGGTGGCGGTTCTCGACAGGCCGACGCGGCGGCCGAGGTCGGCCATCGACAGGCGTCCGTCGTCGCGCAGCAGCGCCAGCAGCTGCTCGTCGAGCCTGTCCACAAGCGGCTCGCCCTCTCCTCGGCACCGACGGTTCGTCGGCAGACTCGCACGCTGCGTCGGTGCGGGCAACAACGCCGAACGCTTCGCGTAGTGACCGGCCCTCGGTCCACCCCCACACTGGGCTGAAGGTCATCGACGTTCGGAGCCTCGCGTGCCCGCCACCCATCCGGTTGCCCCCAGCGCCGTGCTGACCACCCTCGCCGACCACCTGCTCGTCGACGGTCACGACTTCGTGCTGGACACCGAGGCGTCGCGCGGATCGTGGCTGGTCGACGCCCGCGACGGCACCCGCTACCTGGACGTGTTCACCTTCTACGCGTCGTCCCCGCTGGGCATGAACCACCCCGGCTTGGTCGACGACGCCGAGTTCATGGCGGAGCTGGCGACCGTCGCCGTCAACAAGCCGGCGAACTCCGACATCTACACCACCCACCAAGCCGAGTTCGTCGCCACCTTCCAGCGGGTGCTCGGCGATCCGGCGCTGCCGCATCTGTTCTTCATCGACGGTGGGGCCTTGGCCGTCGAGAACGCCCTCAAGGCCGCATTCGACTGGAAGCGCCGCCACAACGCGGCCAACGGTCGCGACCCCGACCTCGGCACGCGGGTGCTGCACCTGACCAAGGCCTTCCACGGCCGTAGCGGCTACACCCTGTCGCTGACCAACACCGAGCCGGTCAAGGTGGCGCTGTTCCCCAAGTTCGACTGGCCCAGGATCGACGTTCCCGCCGTGCGGTTCCCGGTGGAGCGCCATCTGGCCAACGTCGAGGCCGCCGAACGGCATGCCTTGGAGCAGGCCCGCGCCGCCTTCGCCACGCATCCGCACGACATCGCCTGCTTCCTCGCCGAGCCCATCCAGGGCGAGGGAGGCGACAACCACCTGCGCGCTGAGTTCCTTTCGGCGATGCAGGGCCTGTGCCGGGAGCACGACGCGCTGTTCCTGCTCGACGAGGTGCAGACCGGCTTGGGGCTGACCGGGGCGCCGTGGGCCTACCAGCAGCTCGGTCTCGAGCCCGACATCGTCGCCTTCGGCAAGAAGACGCAGGTCTGCGGGATCATGGCCGGCGGGCGTCTGGACGAGGTCAGCGACAACGTGTTCGCCGTGTCGTCGCGGATCAACTCCACCTGGGGTGGCAACCTGACCGACATGGTCCGCGCCCGGCGCATCCTGGAGATCGTGGAAGCCGACGACCTCATCGCCTCGGCGGCGCGGCTGGGCAAGGAGCTGCTGGGCCGGCTGGAGACCCTGGCCGACACCCATCCGCGGCTGGTCGACAACGTGCGCGGCCGGGGCCTGATGTGCGCGCTGGACCTGCCCAGCACCTCGTTGCGCGACGAGATCGCCACCCGCATGCGCGTCGACGAGCGCGTCCTGCTGCTGACGTGCGGCCCGCGCAGCATCCGCTTCCGCCCGTCGCTGGCCGTTGTCTCCGACGAGCTGGCCGCGGTCTGTGACGCCCTCGATCGCGTCCTGCGCGGCATCGGCTGACCAACCGGCGGCCGTTGCACCGCCAGCCGTTGCACCGGCCGCCGTTACGCTGGCTTCAGCGCCCGACGACAGGACCCGTCCCGACGACAGGACCCGTGATGACCCGCACCGTCGCCTCGATCATCGCCGGAAAGGCCCGCCCCGACGGACCTGGCGGTACGACGACCTCCACCAACCCGGCACAGACCGACGACGTGGTCGCCGAGGTCCGCCTGGCCGACGCGGCGGTGTTCGTCGACGCCTGCCGCGCGGCCCGCGAGGCCCAGCGGGGATGGGCGCGCACGCCCGCGCCGATCCGCGGCCGCGCGATCCAGCAGATCGGGCGGCTGGTCGAGGACAACAAGGAAGCGCTGGCGCGCCTGGTCACTCGGGAGATCGGCAAGCCCTACGCCGAGTCGCTCGGCGAGGTGCAGGAGATCATCGACACCGCCAACTTCTTCCTCGGCGAGGGCCGCCGGCTGTACGGGCAGACCGTGCCGTCGGAGATGCACGACAAGCAGCTGTTCACCTTCCGCAATCCCGTCGGCGTGGCGGCCATCATCACCGCCGGCAACTTCCCGGTCGCGGTGCCGTCCTGGTACCTGGTCCCCGCCTTGCTGTGCGGCAACACCGTGGTGTGGAAGCCCGCCGAGTACGCCCCGGTGCTGGGCGACGCCCTCACCGAGCTGTTCCTGCACGGTGGCCTGCCCGAGGGTGTGCTCAACACCGTCTTAGCCGAGGGTGCTGCCACGTTCGAGGGCCTGTCGCAGGCGCTGGAGGCCGGGCTGGTCGACAAGGTCGGCTTCACCGGTTCCTCGGAGGTCGGCTCACGCATCGGTGAGCTGTGCGGGCGCCACCTGCAGTCGCCGTGCCTGGAACTCGGCGGCAAGAACCCCCTGGTGGTGATGCCCGACGCCGACCTGGACCTGGCCGCCGAGGGCGCGCTGTTCAGCGGCTTCGGTACCGCCGGGCAGCGCTGCACGTCGCTGGGAACGGTGTTCGTGCACGAGTCGGTCCACGACGACTTCTTGACCCGCTTCGCGCGGCGCACCGAGGCCGCGGCGATCGGTGATCCCACCGCCGACGTGCTGTACGGCCCGATGATCCACGAGCGCTTCGCCGACCGCTTCGGCGGTTGGCTGGAGATGATCGAGGGCCACCACACCGTGCACGGCTCGACGGGGACCGGGCGGATCACCGCCGGCAACCCGCGCGACGGCTTCGTCGGCGACCCCCAGCCCGGGCTGTACTTCCACCCGACGATCGTGGACGGCATCACCGCCAAGGACGAGCTGTACCGCACCGAGACCTTCGGTCCGATCGTCGGCGTCGGCTCCTTCGGCGACTTCGACGAGGCCATCGAGCTCGCCAACGGCCACGGCTTCGGCCTGTCGTCGTCGATCTACACCAACAGCCCGGCGGCGGCGTTCCGCTTCCGCGAGCGGATCAGCGCCGGCATGGTCAGCGTGAACAACTCCACGTCCGGCGCCGAGGCGCACCTGCCGTTCGGCGGCAACGGCAAGTCGGGCAACGGCAGCCGCCAGTCGGGCATGTGGGTCCTGGACCAGTTCACCCGCTGGCAGTCGCTGAACTGGGACTACGCCGGGAAGCTGCAGAAGGCCCAGATGGACGTCGAGGACGTCAGCGCCGATCTCGGCTTCCGCCTCCCCGACTGACCCGGGGTGGTGGGAATCCGGGACCGATTCGGTAGCGGATGCCCACCACCCCGGGGGGAGGGGAGTGGCGCGGCAGTGACCGACCGGACAGACTTGCGTCGTGGACGCTTCGGACCGCACCCGTTCCGCCGACCCCGCCTCGCGGCAGGAATCCGGTCCGATGCCCCAGCCCGCCGCCCATGGTCCCGTGCCGGCGCAGCGCCGCGGCGTGCGGCCGAGCACCGCCGAGCGCGAGGCCGCGTCCCTGCGGTTGCGGCAGGCCTACGTCGACGACCGCTTGACGCTGGACCAGTACAGCGAGCGGCTGTCGGCGGTGTTCGCGGCCGACACCGACATCGAGCTCGACGAGATCGTCGCCGACCTGCCAGAGGTCGAAGGCAGCGAAACAGAACCCGAACCGCGGCCGGCAGCACCACCCGATCGCCAGGAAGAACAGGATCGGCCGCAGCGCGGCCGGCGGGCTCTGGCCGGCCCGCTGGTGTGGCTGGCCATCATCGGCGGGTTCATCGTCGCGGGCGTCGGCGGCATCCCCGACCAGGGCGCGATCATGGGGGGCACCGAGATCAGCCTGGAGCAGGTGCGCGAGTCCAACGGCGAGATCGATGTGGCCACCGTGATGGGCGGGGCCGAGATCGACCTGCGGAACATGGAGCCGGGCGAAGAGGCCACCATCGACGGCGCGGCGGTCATGGGAGGCGTCAACGTCCTGGTCGATCCAGGCACGCGGGTCAACCTTGGCGGTTTCGCCTTCATGGGTGGACGGGACATCGACGAGGCAATCACCCGCGTCGAGACCGCCGAGAACGCGCCGGTGGTCAACGTCAGCGTCAACGCCCTGATGGGCGGGGTGGACGTGTCGAACGAACCGGACAGCGACGACGACTGACGGCCGCTACCGCCAGCCGTCGACCAGGTCGAGCAGCTCAGGCAGCGCGCTGATCTCGGCGTCGGGTGCCACCTCGCCTGCCGGCATGTCACCACCCGCGCGCAGGACCGCCCGCAACCCGGCGCCCTTGGCCCCGGCGATGTCGTCGATGGGGCGGTCGCCGACAAAGACCACCGCCCCAGGGTCGTCCACTCCCATGGCGGTCACGGCCTCACAGAAGACCGACGGGTGTGGTTTGGTGTGGGTCATCTCGCTGGTGTAACGACGGACCTCCAGCAGGTCCAGCAGCCCGTCACGCTCCAGGAAGCGGTCGTGGAAGGTTCGCGGCCACATCGTGTTCGACAGCAGCCCGGTGCGCAGCCCACGCTCCCGCAGCCCCCGCAGCGTGGGGACGGCCTCGGGATCATGGGCGATGTGCGGCGTCCAGGCGTCGAGGTGGTGGGTCGCCGCCTCCTCCAGCACCGCTTCGGCAACATCGACGCCTAACGCCCGCGTCGCCTCGGCCAGGACGTCGGACAGCGTCGCGCTCTGCTGCGTGGTCTCGGTGCGCCGCCACATCGCCGCCTCGACGGCAAGCAGGCGCTGCGTGAGCTCCTCGGCGCGGTCGGCGTCGATGGAGCGGGCGGCCGCCTGCCACAGATCGAGCAGGTCGACGTCGGCCCAGCGCGACAGCGTGCCGCCCCAGTCGAAGAGCACGCCCCGCACCGCCGGCGCGGAGCTCATGCCTTCGCCAGGGCCATCGCCGACTCGTGGATGTCGTCTTCGGACAGCAGCACGGTGCCGGCCGCCGGACCCAGCGGCACGTAGCTGTCGGCGGACCGCACCGTGGCCAGCGGTCCTCGGAAGCCGTGTTCGACGAGGTCGGCGACGATCGCGTCGGCCACGCCGCCGCCGGTGGCCCTGGCCTCGTCGGCGACCAGCACGCGGCCGCACTCGCCGGCGTGAGCGCGGACCGCCTCGAACGGCAGCGGGCTGAGCCAGCGCAGGTCGAGCACCCGGACGCCGACGTCGTGGTCGTCGACCAAGCGTTGCGCCACGCGCAGCGCCATGCGCACACCGTTGCCGTAGGTCACCAGCAGCACGTCCGCCTCACCTGCCCGGGTCTCGTGGACGCCAACCTCGCCGGGCAGCAGCGCCGATCCGGGTGGTGGGTAGTCCGACAGCCAGCCGCCGTCGCCGGGGGAGTGCAGGTCCTTCTCGTGATACAGCGCGATCGGCTCGAGGAAGACGACCACCCGCCCGTCGGTGCGAGCCATCGCCAGCGCGCCGCGCAGCAGCCGCGCGGCGTCGTCGCCTCGGGACGGGACGGCCAGCGCCAGCCCTGGGATGTCGCGTAGCGCTCCCACCGCGTTGTCGTTGTGGAAGTGCCCGCCGAAGCCCTTCTGGTAGGCCAGCCCCGCGATGCGCACCACCATCGGGTTGGCGAACTGGCCTGAGGAGAAAAACGACAGCGAGCAGGCCTCGCCACGCAGCTGGTCCAAGGCGTTGTGCACGTACGCCAGGTACTGGATCTCGGGAACGGGCAGCAGGCCCAGCAGGCCGGCTCCCTGCGCCACGCCGAGGATCGTCGTCTCGTCCAGCAGCGTGTCGAAGACCCGGCCGCTGCCGAAGGTCCGCTGCAGCCCCGCGGTCACGTGGTACACGCCGCCCTTGCGGCCGACGTCCTCGCCGAACACGACCACCTCCGGGCACCGCAGCATCTCGTCGCGCAAGGCGGCGTTGATGTGCGCGGCCAGCGTGCGTCGCGGCGGTGCTGTAGCTCGTTCGGGCAGGTCGGCGCCGAAGTGCTCGCCGCGCCGCGCGTCGTCCAGGCGAGCGCACGCCTCGACGCGGACCCGAGCCTCGCGGTAGGGCGCAAGGGGTGCCATCACCTGCGCGCGAGTGGTCAGCTTGGGCGTTGCCGCCGCCTGTTCGGCCGTTGCCCGCACGACGTCGCGGGTCTCCGCGACGATCGCGCGCAGGTGATCGGGTGTGGCGGCCCCCGTGGCGACCAGCCGGCGGGCGTTGCGCACCAACGGGTCGCGCGCCTCGTCGGCGCAGACGTCGGCCAGGGTGCGGTAGGTCGTCTCCACGTCACTGCCGGCATGCCCCCACAGGCGCACCGTGGGCAGGTGCAAGAACACTGGCGCGCGGGCCGAACGGCAGCGGTCGATGGCGATGGCAACGGTCTCGTAGAGCGCGTCGAGCTCGCCGTCGGCATGGACGTAGTGCAGGTTCGACATGCGCGAGAAGCTGTCGGCGATCCAGCTGCGCGGCGTGTCAACGGAGATGCCGATGCCGTTGTCCTCGCAGACGAACAGGACCGGCATCGCGTTGCCGCGGCGGTGGGCGTAGCGAGCGGCGTTGATGCCTGACAGGGCCGTCGCGTGGTTGGCCGAGGCGTCGCCGAACGTGGCGCACACGATGCTGTCGTCAGGAACCGGCCGCGGCACCCCCAGTCGGCGCATCCTTGCCAGACAGAACGCCGTGCCCACCGCCTTGGGCAGGTGGGAGGCGATCGTGCTGGTCTGCGGCGGCACCCACAGCGGTCGGCTGCCCCAGACCTTGTGGCGACCCTGGGAGATGGGGTCGTCGGCGGAGGCGACCAGCGACAGCAGCGTGTCCCCGACCGGATCGACGCTGGAGTCGAGGCGGGAGCGCGCCATCATGAAGCCACCAGCCCGGTAGTGCAGGAAGCACGGATCGGTGGTGCGCAGCAGCGCGCCGACCACGGCGTTCTGCTCGTGACCGGCGCTGGAGATGGTGTAGAAACTGCGGCCGCCGGCCTTGAGCTCACGCGCGGCGACGTCCAGCGCCCGCGAGCGGACCTGGTCTGAGAACAGGTTCCGCGCGACGGCCGCGGTCAGCCGGGAGCCGCCGGGCAGCGGCTCGTCGTCGGCGAGGGGGACGACCGCGGTATCCAGGTCGTCAAGGCAGCGGTCGAGGTTGCGCTCCACGACGTCCACCCGGTTGTCCGCCACGCGGGCGAGGGTAGTCGCTGCGGCCGCCCTGGCGCGAGCCAGCGAGGCCGGAATCGGCCGCTGTCAGACGGCCAGCCCATCCCGGAGGGATCATGACTGTCTCAGGGTTGGACCTCAGGGTTGCACCGACTCCGGGTCCAGTGTGGGGGCGACCGGGTCGGGATAGGCGATGCGGGGGTGGTAGACGCCGACCAGCGTGTCGATAAACGACGTCGTCACCGTCTTCAGGTCGGCGAAGGTCAGCGACGACGAGTCCAGCTGACCGTCATCGACCCGCTCGGCGATCAACGACCGGACGATGTCTTCCAGCTGTTGGCGGCTGAGGTTGCGGTTGTGCTGGGCCGCCGACCGGGACGCGGCCTCGCAGCAGTCGGCGAGCATGAGCACGGCCATTTCCCGGCTCGCCGGTCGACGGCCCTTGTAGCGGAAATGGGCCTCGTCGACCTGGTCACCGCCGGACCGGGCTGCTGCCAGCGCCTTGCGATGGAAGTAGCTGACCAGCGTGGTGCCGTGGTGGGTGGCGATGGCCTCGGCGATCTCGGCCGGCAGGCGGTGGCTGCGCGCCATCGTGATGCCGTCGGCAACGTGCTCCTGGATGATCACCGCCGAGACTCCCGGCTCCAGGTCGTCGTGAGGATTGGCAATGCCGAACTGGTTCTCGACGAAGAACCAGGGCCGGCGAACCTTGCCGATGTCGTGGTACAGCGCCGCGGTGCTGGCCAGCAGCCCGTCGGCGCCGATGGCGCGTGCCGCCCGCTCGCACAGCGTCGCCACCATGATCGAATGGTTGTAGCTGCCGAGCGCCTTGGCCTCGAGCTCGCGCAGCAGCGGGTGGTTGCGGTCGGCCAGGTCGAGCAGGCTGGTCGCCGTCACCACGCCGAACAGCGACTCCAGGAAGGGCAGGCTGGTGTTGACTAGCATCGCGACCAGCACGCCATTGATCAGGCCGGCCAGCAGCGCGAGGCGGACGGTGTCCAGGTCGTTGAACACCGCGGCGCACAGCCCGGCCAACACGACGTAGGCCAGCGTCGACTGCCACGCCGCCCGCCGCAGGTCGCTGCGTGCCGACAGCCGCGACACCAAGGGCACCGACAGCAGACCGGCGATCGCGGTGAAGGCGACGACCCCGCCGTCACCCGGCTGGGCGAAGGCGATCATCGCGACGGTGGGAATCACCGCCAGCAAGCCCACCGGCGGGTCGAACAGGATGGTCGCCAGCATCGCCACGGCGCCCACCGGCATGAGGTAGCCCCATCCGGCGGCAGCCGTCGGTGCCAGCAACGTGACGGCCTCGACCACAAGGGCGAGCCCGGTGAACAGGCACGCCAGCAGCACCAGGCGGCTGGAGGACCGCCACACGCGGGGCCGGTAGGCACGCAGGTACGCGGCGACGGGCAGGGTCGTCACCATCGCCAGAACCAGCGCCTTGGCCGCCTCGCGCCACGGTTCGGCGCCCTCCAGCCCGCGCTGGCGAAGCGCCATCAGCTGCACGGGGTCGACGATCGTGCCCGCGTCGACCACCACGCCCCCGGGGGGGAAGGACCGCGTCACCACCGACACCTGCGCGGCGGCCTCCTCACGTGCCGCGGCCGTGGCCACCTCGTCGATGGCGACCGTTGGCTGCGAGGCGCTGCGGATGACCGGCTGGACCACGGCTTCGGCCACACCCTCGGGGAACGAGCGCACCGCCAGCTCGGTGCGTAGCAGCTCCTCGGTGGCGGCCTCGAGTCGCTCCGCCGGCATCCGCTGGCGGGCGAGCTGTTGGGCGATGGACAGCGTCTCGCTGCCGACCGAGGCCAGCGTCTCGTCGTCGAGCGCGACGAGCGCGCGCACCTCCTCGGCTTGCAGGCCCGGCAGCCGCTGCGCCAGCGCGCTGCGCTGGTCACGGCGGCTGGCGGTCTGGCCGTCGACGTCGGGCTCGCGGACCTCGGCGACGGCCGTGAAGACGTCGCGCACCTGTTGCACGATCGCCGCCTTGGCCTCCTGGTCGTCGACCAGCACCGGCTCGATCAGGTCGGCCGCCTCCCGGCGGGCGCGGTTGGTGGCCTCCACGTCCTGGACGCGGATCAGATCCGGTGCGACCACCGTGCGTGGAGCTGGCTGTCCGACGTAGATCGGCTGGTCGGTGAGAAAGACCGAGACCGACAGGGCGGCGGGTACGCCGACCAGCGCGAGCAGCAGCGGCAGGAGCCGCCGTGACCACCCCGGCAGCCGGCCGGGCCAGGCCACCCGCAGCTGCGCCATCTCCCTAGCCGCCCGACTCCAGCGCGCGCAGCCGCTCCCGGTTGTCCAACGAGTGGCCATGCGCGTGCGTGGTCAGCTCCAGGGTCAGCTCCAGCGCGTGGGCGATCTCCTCCAGGATCGGGTCGCTGCGCGACTCTACGTCCAGGCGCAGCCGCTTGATGCTGTCGGCCAGCTCGGCCGCCAGGGCGGCATGGGTGGTGTGGTCGTCGTCGGTCATGAGGTCTGTCTCCCGCGCTTGCGTAGCCGGAGGCGGTAACCCTGCGTGTCAGGCACCGTCCAGGCCCACCATGAACGCGCGCGCCGTCAGCCCGAAGCACACCAGTCCCACCACGGCGAACACCCCGTGCGGGTTGTAGCGGCCTTCACGCGCGACCCGGTGGCCGACCACCAGGGTGATCAGCGGGAAGACCACCCCGTAGGCCAGATGGAAGGCCAGTGTGGCGCCGTCATCCTGTGGCCCTGGTCGTCGCCCCAGCACGAGCAGCACCACACCGATCAGCAGCTGCAGCGCCAGCAGGATCTGGCCGAAGGACACCACCCGCCAGAACGTCGGGGTGTGCTCGTAGCTGGTGAACCGCAGCGCCAGCGACCATCCGCAGACGGTGGCCCACGTGCCGATGAGCAGGACACCGACCGCGAAGCCGTGCACGGCGGAAAGGGTCATGCAGGAAGCGTATCGGCTGGCTGCGACGTCCGGGGCCGGCGGCGGCCACCGCCTGGAGGGCCGCTCACCCGCCCACCCTCCAAGGCCCTCCAGGTAACGGCCGCCTCTAGCCGAGATGGGTCGTTACCCTTTGCGGGTGATCTCGTTGAGTGGGGTGGAGCGGGCGCACGGCACCCGGGTGCTGTTCGCCGGCGTGTCGCTGCGCATCCTGCGCGGCCGGCGCATCGCGCTGGTGGGCGCCAACGGCGTCGGCAAGACGACCCTGCTGGACATCGTGTCGGGCGAGCAGCAGCCCGACGGCGGGGAGGTTGCCCGCTCCAAGGACTTGCGGATCGGCTACCTGCGACAGGAGGTGGCCGAGACCTCGGGGCGCACCGTCCTGGCCGAGGTGCTGACCGCGGCGGGCGACGTGACCTCACTCGAGCAGCGGCTACGAGACGCCGAGGCCCGCATCGCCGCCACCCAGCCCGGCGAGGAGCAGGACGCGCTGCTGGCCGACTACGGGCGCCTGCAGCACGACTTCGAGCACCTCGGCGGTTACAGCATCGAAGCGGCGGCGCGGCGCGTGCTGGCCGGTCTCGGTTTCGCCGACGCCGACGTGGAACGCGACGTCGGCCTGCTGTCGGGCGGATGGATGATGCGCGTGGCGTTGGCACGGCTGCTGCTGGCCCGCCCTGACGTCCTGTTGCTCGACGAGCCGACCAACCACCTCGACCTGGCCAGCGTCACCTGGCTGGAGCAGTTCCTGGCCGACTACGACGGCGCCATCGTGCTGGTCAGCCACGACCGTGACTTCATCAACGCCGTGGCCAACCGCGTGGTCGAGATCGCGCACGCCAGCGTCACCGAGTACGTCGGGGACTACGCGGACTTCGTGGAGGAACGCGCGCTGCGCCTGGCCCAGCAGGAAGCCGCTGCCAGCAACCAGCAGCGCAAGATCGCCCAGACCGAGCGCTTCATCGAGCGGTTCCGCTACAAGGCGAGCAAGGCCCGGCAGGTGCAAAGCCGCGTCAAGGCGCTGGACCGTCTGGACCGGGTGGAGGTGCAGCGCGACGACACGCGCCGCATGCGCTTCCGCTTCCCCGCGCCGCCGAGGTCGGGCCGCGACGTTGTACACCTGGCGAAGTTGACCAAGCGCTACGGCGACAAGCAGGTCTACGGCGGCCTCGACCTGGTGCTGGAACGCGGCAAGAAGGTCGCGCTGGTCGGACCCAACGGGGCCGGCAAGTCGACCTTGCTCAAGATCCTCGCCGGCGTGCTGGACTTCGACACCGGCCAGCGCATCCTCGGCCACAACGTCGGTGTCGCCTATTTCGCCCAGCACCAGATCGAAGGACTGGACCCCGCCAAGACCGTGCTGCAGGAGCTGACCGCGGTGGTCGACACCAGCAGGGTCAACCCCCGCAGCATGCTCGGCGCGTTCCTGTTCTCGGGCTCCGACGTCGACAAGCGCGTCAGCGTGCTGTCCGGCGGGGAACGCAGCCGCCTGGCCCTGGCCAAGATGCTGGCCAACCCCGCCAACCTGCTGTGCATGGACGAGCCGACCAACCACCTGGACATCCCCAGCCGCGACGTGCTGGAGGACGCCCTGGTGGAGTATCCGGGCACCGTCGTGCTGATCACCCACGACCGCCACCTGATCCGCTCGGTCGCCGACGTCGTCATCGAGGTCGGCGGCGGCACCGCCACCGTCTACCACGGCGACTTCGAGTACTACGCCGAACGGACCGGCGTCGACTTGGGGCATCGCGGCGCCACCGAAGGGATCACCCCTGACCGTCCGGACGCCGCCTCCGCCCCGGCGCCGCTGCCGGCGGCGCGCAAGACCTCCGACGACAAGCGCGCCGAGGCGGAGCGGCGCAATCGTGTCCACCGGCACACCAAGCGTCTGCGCGAGCGTCTGCTGGCCGTCGAGCGGGAGCTGGTCGCCACCGAGGCGCTGGTGGCCGAGCTGACGCGCGAGATGGCCGACCCGCACAGCTACGGCGACGCGGAACAGGTGCGGGAACTGGTGGAGCGCCACGGCGCCGCCAAGGACCGCGCCGCCGAGCTGTTCGACGAGTGGGCCCGCCTGTCGTCGGCGATCGAGCAGGCCACCGCTCGCGCGGAGACGCCGGCGCGCTAGCAGGTCATATCTGCTGCGGACCGGGGGCGGGCAGCAGCGGCCGGGAAGGTCTGGCGTGCCATGCTGGTTGCTCGTGAGCATGGGACCGAACCTGGGTGGGGGCCGCGGCATGATGCCGGGCACCGGCGCGGTGCGCCGCGGTGCCACGCCGCAGAACGGGCAGCGCCTGCCCAAGGGACTGGCCAAGCGGGTCTGGCGGGAGTTCGCGCGGCCCTACCGAGGCAAGCTGATCCAGCTGCTGGTGGCGATCTCGGCCGCGTCGGCGTTGGTGGTGGTGCCGGCGCTGCTGATCAAGCCGATCGTCAACGCGATCTCCGCCCAGCCGCCCGACGCGGGGCGGATCGTCACCGTGTCGGCTCTTGGCCTGTTCGGCGTCGCCATCATGGCGTCCGGGTTCTCGGTGTGGCAGCGCTACCTGTCGTCGTTCATCGGCGAACAGCTGATCTACGACCTGCGGCGGATGCTGTACGACCACGTGCAGCGGATGCCGCTGGCGTTCTTCACCAGAACCCAGACCGGTGCCCTGATCTCGCGGCTGAACAACGACGTCATCGGCGCGCAGCGGGCGCTCACGGGCACCTTCGGCACGCTGGCGGCCAACGTCGTCCAGGTGGTTGCCGCGGTCGGGGCGATGTTCGTTCTGGAATGGCGGCTGACGCTGCTGACGCTGTCGGTGCTGCCGCTGTTCGTGGTGCTGGCCAAGAACGTCGGGCGCAAGCTGCAGGCGCTGACCCGCGAGTCGATGCAGCTCAACGCCGACATGAACACCGTCATGACCGAGCGCTTCAACGTGTCGGGGGCGCTGCTCGTCAAGCTGTTCGGCCGTCCACGCGAGGAGACGGACAACTTCGCGTCCAGCGCCCAGCGTGTCGCCGACGTCGGCGTGCGCAGCGCCATCGTGGGGCGGCTGTTCTTCGTCATCCTGTCGCTGGTGGGGGCGCTGGGCACGGCTGCGGTGTACTTGATCGGCGGGCGTCTGGCGTTGTCGGGCGCCATGTCACCCGGTGACGTCGTTGCCTTCGCCGCCCTGGTGACGCAGGCCTACCAGCCGCTGGCGGCCCTGACCAACGCTCCGGTGGAGGTCCTCACCGCCCTGGTGTCGTTCGACCGCGTCTTCGAGATCCTCGACCTGCGCCAGCCGATCGCTGACGCCCCTGGCGCCGTCGAACTGGTCGAGCCGCGCGGCGAGCTCACGTTCGACGGCGTCGGCTTCGCCTACCCTTCGCCCGCCGACTCGTCGCTGGCCTCGCTGGAGCGCGGGTGGGCCGAGGTTCTCGACGCCGAGCCTGGCCCGCCAGTGCTACACGACGTGACCTTCTTGGCCGAGCCCGGCCAGACCGTCGCGCTGGTCGGGCCCTCGGGGGCGGGCAAGTCCACCATCACCAGCCTGGTGACCCGCCTGTACGACGTGACGGCCGGCGCGGTGCTGCTGGACGGCCACGACGTCCGCGAGCTGACGTTGGCGTCGCTGGCCGCCGCGGTGGGGGTGGTCAGCCAGGACCCGCACCTGTTCCATGACACGATCCGAGAGAACCTGCGCTACTCCCGTCCGGCCGCCACCGACGCCGAGATCGAGCAGGCCTGCCGTGCGGCGCAGATCCACTCGGTGATCGCGGCCCTGCCCGAGGGCTACGACACGCTGGTCGGCGAACGCGGTTACCGGATGTCGGGAGGCGAGAAGCAGCGGCTGGCGATCGCCAGAGTTCTGCTCAAACAGCCTGCCGTCATCATCCTCGACGAGGCCACGGCCCACCTCGACAGCGAGTCGGAGGTGCTGGTGCAGGAGGCGCTGCGCACCGCGCTGACCGGACGCACGTCGCTGGTGATCGCGCACCGCCTGTCCACGATCGTCAGCGCCCACCAGATCCTGGTGGTGGCCGGAGGCCGGATCGTGCAGCGGGGGACACACGAACAGCTGGTCAGGGCCGAGGGTCTGTACGCCGAGCTGTACCGGACCCAGTACGCCGCCAGGGCCTGACCTCCCCCAGCCGGCCGTCAGGCCGGGGCCAGCAAGTCCAGAATCTGGCCCTTCAGCTCGGTGAACGCCGGCTGTGTGGTCGTAAATCGGCCTCGGTCGCCGCCGAGGGTCACGGCCAGCCGCGCCACCACCCGCCCCGGGCGGACGCTCAAGACGACGATCCGGTCGGCCAGCAGCAGCGCCTCGTCGATGTCGTGGGTCACGATGACCACTGTTGGATGCGCCCGCGCGAGGACACCGCGCAACCACACGTGCATCGTCAGCCGGGTCTGGGCGTCCAGGGCACCGAAGGGCTCGTCGAGCAGCAGCACCGACGCGCCCGTGGCCAGCACCTGCGCGATCGCGCCGCGCTGGCGCATCCCGCCCGACAGCGTCGCCGGCAGCGCGCCGGCGAAGTCGGCAAGGCCGGTCTGGGCCAGCAGCCGGTCGGCGACCGCGATGGCGTCGGCGACGCCGGCGGCGCGCGGTGCCCAGGCGACGTTGTCGCGCAACGACAGCCACGGAAACAACGTCGAGGACTGGTCCACCATCGCGCGGCCGGGGCCAGGGCCTGGCACCGGCTGCCCAGCGATGCGGATGCGGCCGGCGTCGGGCTGCTCGAAGCCCGCCAGCAGGCGCAGCAGCGTGGACTTCCCGCAACCGCTGGGGCCGAGGACGGCCAGCACGTCGCCTTCCTCGGCGGCAAGGTCGATGTTGTCGAGCACCTCGACGGAGCCGAAGCGCTTGACCAGGCCCTCGACGCTGATCACGACGAGGCCCAGCGGGTGAACCGCCTGCTGACCCGACGCACCAGCAGATCCGTGCCGAGGCCCAACAGAGCGAAGAAAGCCATCCCGACGATCACCCGATCCAGCCGGCCGACCTCCCGCGCGGCCATCATCATCGCGCCCAGCCCCCGGCTCGTGCCGGTCAGCTCGCCGACGATGACGCTCATCCATCCCAGCGTGAGGCCCAGTCGCAGTCCCGTGACGATGCTCGGCAGGGTGGCAGGCAGGTAGATCTTGCGCGGCAGCTGCGAGCGGGGGGTGCCCAGCATCAGGGCGGTCTCGGCCCAGGCCTTCGGCACGCGCATCACGCCGTCGGCGGTCGACACCACGATGGGAAACACCGAACCGATGAAGATCAGGAAGCGCGCCGCGCCCTCGCCGAGTCCGAACCAGGCCAGGCCAAGCGGCAGCCAGGCGAAGATCGGGATCGGTCGCAGAGCCTGGACGAGCGGATCCAAGACCAACGCCACCCGGCGGGACAGCCCCAGTGCCAGACCCAGCGGGACGCCGACGGCCGCGGCCAGCGCGAAGGCCAGCAGCAGACGGCGCAGGCTCGCGGCGATGTGGAACACCCCCGCACCCTCGAAGCGCACGACGCCGGGCAGGGTCGTGGTCGCGTCGCCGAACAGCAACGCATAGGCGGCGGTGGCCACCGCGGCGGGAGAAGGCAGGATCCTCGGAGACACCACGCCTGAGGCCGTGACCGCCGCCCAGACCGCCACCAGCGCGACCGGCACCGCCAATCCCAACCAGCCGTCGGGTCTCGGCTTGACCCGGTCCCGGCTGGGCGTCAGCAGCCGCTGCTCGGAAGCCGATGCCTGGGGCGACACGGCGACTCAGGCCTGATCCGGCATGAACTCGGTGCGCAGCAGATCGTCGTAGTCGGGTTCGGACTGCAGGATCCCCAGTGCGGCCATGTCGCGGCCGCCGGCCTTCGCCTCGGAGATCCAGCGCTCGTCGAGCTCCCAGACCGCCCCGACGTTGGTCAGCAGCTCGGTGAAGACATCCTCGGGCAGCCCGTACTGGTCCACGATCAGGTCACGCCATACCGCCTCGTCGTTGTCGCCGCCCGGCGAAAGGTGCTCGGCGGCGCTGCGCTGCAGCTCGACCGCGGCTCGGCACAGGTCGGGTTCTGAGTCCAGCATCCGCGGCGACGCCCAGATGCAGGAGTTCAGCTCGCCGATCCGCGTGGTGTACGGGTCGACCAGGCGCCGGCCCGCGCCCGAGGCGACCGAGGTGCTCGGGTTCACCTCGGTGCCCATGAAGGCGGCCACGTCGCCGCGCTGCAGGGCGGCCGGCATGTCGTTGTACTCCACAGGGACCAGGTCGACGTCGGCCGCCGGGTCCATGCCGGCTTCGTCGAGCAGCGCGTTGAGCACCAGCGACTGCATCGACGGGCCCTTGAACGCGATGCGCTCTCCTCGCAGGTCCTCGACGCGCTCGAAGGCGGCGTCGGCCCCGACGATGAGGCCCGCGCCCTTGCGCGCCGCCATGGCGATGACCCGCGAGCCCAGTCCCTGCTCGGCCTCGACGAAGCCGTTGACGATCCCGAACAACGCGAAGTCGAGCTGGTCCCGCTCGAGCGCCTGGTTCATGTCCGTGCCCGACGTGAGTGTCGTCGTCTCCACGGTCAGGCCTTGGGGTGCGAACTGCTCCCAGTACAGCGGCGAGGCGGCGTGGCTGTTGGTGAAGGTGGCCACGCGGATGGTCTTGCCCCGCACCGCGGACTCGTCGACGCCGGTCGTGGCGGCGCCCTGCGGCTCGGACGCGGCCCGTCCGCAGGCGCCGAGGGCGAGGCCCGCCGAGCTGACGGCCAGACCGGCCAGGAAGCGACGCCGATCGAGAGGAGCGCGTGTCTGCACAGTCGCCCTTTCAGGTGCGGCCAGGTGCGGCCATGGGGGTGGAGGCGCGCTGGGGGGTCGGAGCGAGCAGCGTCTGGCGGCACGTTGCAGTTCGGGACCGCCACCGGCGGTCGATTGGTCAGACGGCAGAGGTTGTGTCAGCGCGACGGCGCTGGCGCCACAACCACGCTGTCCGTTTTGTCGGGGCACAGCGTAGACGGGCGCGGGACGACAACGGGGCAAGGGCGGGAAGGGTTGGCTTCCCGGCGGTGTTGGGAAGAACTAGTCCCACCTCCGACGACAGCAAGGACACTGCGACGTGGCAGCCGTGACGATCTACTGGCGACCGATGTGTGGGTACTGCGAGGTTCTCAAGCGCGAGCTTGACGGTCGCGGTGTCGACTACGACACCGTCGACATCTGGGCCGACCGCAACCAGGCCGACGTGGTGCGCAACGCCACTGGCGGCGACGAGATCGTCCCGACGGTGCGCATCGGCAGCCGCTTCTTCGTCAACCCTTCTGCCGACGAGGTCGAGGAGGCAGTGGCGGCCTGACCGAGCGGCTGGGTCGGAGAGCCGGTGGGCCCGTGACCGCCGCCACCCGGCAGGCGATCGCCACCACCGACATCGACACCGTCGCGACGGGCCGCTGGCCGGTGTGGGCGGTGCCGCTGCTGGGATGGCTGGCCTCCAGGGCGCTGGTGGTGGTGGCAATCGCCGTCGGCAACCGCCTGCAGGGCTCGGGGCAGACCGTTCTGGACGCGTTGCACCTGTGGGACGGCAACTGGTATCTGTCGGCGGCGGCCGGCTACGCCGAACGCGGCGCGGTGGGCGGCCAGCCCCTGCCGCAGGTCAACTTCGCGTTCTTTCCGGCTTACCCCTTGGCGATCAGGACGGCAAGCGCGGTTCCGGGCGTGTCGCCGCTGCTGGCCGCGGTGGGGCTCAACCTGCTGTTCGGCGGGCTTGCCGTCGCGGGGGTGTGGGAGCTGACCCGTCGCATCTCGGGACGGCGGGCAGCCGACCGGGCCGCGTTGCTGCTGTCGTTCTTTCCCGGCTCGGTGGTGCTGTCGCTGGTCTACAGCGAGCCGCTGATGCTGACGTTCGCCGTAGGTTGCCTGCTGGCCCTGCTGGCCCGGCGCTGGACCGTCGCGGGGCTGTTAGCCCTTGCCGCCGGAGCCACCCGCCCCAACGGCATCGTGCTGGCCGCGTGCTGCGCTTGGGCGGCGCTGGCCGCGCTGCGCCGCGACGGCGATCGCACGGCGCTGGTGGCGCCGGCGCTGGCTCCGTTGGGCTTCCTGGGGTACCTCGGCTGGTTGTGGGCGCGCACCGGTGATCCCACTGTCTGGTTTCGGGTCCAGCGCGAGGGGTGGGGTGAGCGCATCGACTTCGGGCGGCGCACGATCGCCGAGATCGCGGTGCTGGCCCCCGGCGGTGAGGCGCTGACGCCCACGATCCTGCTGCAGGTCATGGGTCTGTTGTTCGCGGCGGTCGCCCTCGTGCTGTTGTGGCGTTGGCGGCCTCCCGCCGTCGTGGTCGTCTACACGTTGGGGATCTTGGCGCTGGCACTGCTGTCGCAGACCCTCGGGGCGCGTCCCCGGTTCCTGCTCACCGCCTTTCCGCTGGTGGTAGCCGTCGCCGTCGCCGTTCGAGGATGGCCGTACCGCCTGCTGCTGACGGGGTCGGCCGTCGGATGCGCCGTCCTCGCCGCGCTGTACACCGTGCCGCTGCTGGCTGTTCCCTGAGCGACTCAAGAAGCGACATCGGTCATCGCCGACACGCGGGCGTGCGTAGGCTGGCAGCGATGAGCGAGGAGCCGAGGATCGGACTGGCGACCTCGGCGCCTCGGATCTCGATGGCGCCGCCGGTCACGCGCGCTGCCCGCCTGCACGCCCTGCTGCAGGCGGCGCGCCCGCACCAATGGCTCAAGAACGTGCTGGTGCTGGCCGCGCCAGGCGCGGCCGGAGCGCTGTTGGACCCGGCGGTGCTCGCCCGTTCAGCGGCGGCGTTCGTCTGCTTCTGCCTTGTCGCCAGCGGTACCTACCTGCTCAACGACGCGATCGACGTCGAGGCTGACCGCCTGCATCCCCGCAAGCGTTCCCGCCCGGTCGCCGCCGGCCTGATCGGCGTCGGCGCGGCCAAGGCGTGGGGGTTGGCCCTGGTGGCTATCGGGGTCGGCCTCGCATTGCTGGCGGCCCCGCCACTGGCCGTCGTGCTGGCGGTCTACGTCGTGGTGATGCAGTCCTACACGCTGTGGCTGAAGAACCACGCCGTCATCGAGCTGGCGATCGTGTCGTCGGGCTTCGTGCTGCGCGCGATCGCCGGCGGAGCGGCCACCGGCGTGCAGATCTCGACGTGGTTCCTGATCGTCACGTCGTTCGCCTCGCTGTTCATCATCGTCGGCAAACGCCAGGCTGAGCGGCTCACCCTCGGTGACAGCGCCATCCAGCATCGTCGTGTCCTGGCCGAGTACCCCCCTGGCTTCCTGCAGCTGCTCGCCGGCATCGCCGCCGGCGTCGCCATCATCGCCTACTGCTTGTGGTCGCTGATCGGCGTCGAGCACGGGCACCTGTGGTTCGAGCTGTCCATCATCCCGTTCGTCCTGGCGATGCTGCGCTACGCGCTGGTGGCGGCGCACGGGCGGGCCGGCGCCCCCGAGGACGTCTTCCTGCGCGACCGGACCCTGCAGGTGTTGGGCCTGCTGTGGGCCGCGGCCTACGCGGCCGGCGTGTATGCGGGCTGAGCGGCTGCTGACCGGCTGGGGACGCACGGCGCCGAGC
>JALZLF010000164.1 GCA_030858865.1 Actinomycetota bacterium
GCCGAGGTGGCTCGGGGCGCCCTTCCGCCGGGCGAGCTCGGCCGGTCGGTGCTGCGCCGGATCGGGCCGGTGGTCGACGGCATCGTGGCCGAGGCCGACGCGCTGCTGGATGGCGGGCAGGAGCCGAGCTCCGTCGAGGTCGACGTGACGCTGGGGGATCGACGTGCGCTCGTGGGGACCGTGCCCGGACTCACAGGGAGCTTGTTGCGGGCGGTCACCTACTCCAGGGTCGGCGCTAAGCACCGCCTCGCGGCGTGGGTGCGCCTGCTCGCGCTGACCGCCACGCATCCGCAGCGTGCGTTCGCCGCCGTCACCGTGGGGCGGGCGCGGCGGCCCGGCTGGGTGACCGTCGCCCGCATCGACCCCCTGCACGACAACCCCGACGCGGCTCGCCGGCTGGCTTTGGGCCACCTCGAGGTGCTCGCGGACCTGTACGCCCGCGGGATGCGCGAGCCGCTCCCGCTGTACTGCAGCACCTCGGCTGCCTACGCCCAGGCCGCCGCGTCGGGGGCCGATCCCGAGGCGGCGGCGCGTCGCGAATGGGAGTCGACGTGGGACTACGACCGGGAGGACAAGGATCTGGAACACGTGCTGGTGCTCGGCGGTGTGCTGCCGTTCGACGACGTGTTGGCGGTGCCGCCAGACGTCGGCGAGGGCGGGAACGGCTGGCCGCCGCCTGAGCCCAGCCGCTTCGGCTGGTACGCAGGCCGCCTGTGGGAGGGGCTGCTGTCCCGCGAGCAGGTGGTAAGGCGGTGAGCCGCGGCGCCGACATCCAGCCGTTCGACGTCTGCGGGCCGCTGCCCACGGGCGTGACCGTTCTGGAGGCCAGCGCCGGCACGGGCAAGACCTTCACGATCGCGGCGTTGGCTGCGCGGTTCGTGGCCGGCGGCATGCCGCTGCAGGAGCTGCTGCTGGTCACTTTCACCCGGATGGCGACGGGGGAGCTGCGCGAGCGGGTGCGTTCCCGCCTCGTCGCCGCGGAGCGGGGGTTGGCTGCCGCGGCGGCGGGTGCCGCGACACCCGACGACGATGACGTGGTGCGGCTGCTGGCCACCGGATCCGCCGACGAGGTGGCCGAGCGCCGGGGCAACCTGGCCAAGGCGTTGGCGGACTTCGACGCCGCCACCATTGCCACCACCCACAGCTTCTGCCAGCACATCCTGAGCGGATTCGGGGTGGCCGGTGACGTCGAGCGTGACGTCACCTTCATCGACGACGCCCGCGACCTCGTCGAGGAGGTGGTCGAGGATCTGTACGTCCGCCGCTTCCTGGACACCGCGCAGGGCCCGCCGTTCGGCCGCGGCGAGGCGCTGCGCATCGGGCGGGCCGCCGTCGGGAACCCGCTCGCGCCGATCGAACCGGCGCAGGCCGACCCATACAGCACGGAAGCCATGCGCCGCCGGCTCGCCCTGGCCGTCCGTGACGAGGTCGAGCGCCGCAAGCGGCGTACGAACCTGCTGACCTATGACGACCTGCTCACCCGGCTGTATGACACCCTGGCCGACCCGGGAAGGGGTCCGGCTGCCGGCAAGCGACTGCGGGAGCGCTACCGGGTGGCGCTGGTCGACGAGTTCCAGGACACCGACCCCGTCCAGTGGGAGATCATGCGCCGCGCCTTCGGTGTCGGTGGGACCAGTCTGGTGCTCATCGGCGACCCCAAGCAGGCGATCTACGCGTTCCGAGGAGCCGACGTCTACGCCTACCTCGACGCGTCTCAGTCGGCGACCACGCGCGCGACGTTGGGGGTCAACTGGCGCAGCGATCAGGGGCTCATCGACGCCTACGACGCGGTGTTCCGCAGCGTCAAGCTGGGCCACGAAGGCATCGCCTACCGCACGGTGCGGGCGGCAGACGCCAACGTGGCACCGCGGCTCGTCGGTGCGCCGTGTCCGGCTGCCCTGCGGGTCCGGGTCGTTCACCGCGACGACGGCGTGGTGCGGCTGACCTCGTATGGCTACGTCGCCAGCACCCCAGGCCGCGAGCACATCGCCCGTGACCTCGCGGCCGACCTCGTCGGCCTGCTGTCCGCCGGCGCCGAGGTCATCTCGCGCCGCCAGGACGGCTCGGAGGCTTGCCGAGAACGCGTGCGGCCGGGCTCCGTCGCCGTGCTCGTCCGCACGCACCGCCAGGCCGCCGGCGTGCGCGACGCCCTCGACGCCGCAGGGATTCCCGCGGTCATCAACGGGGCTGGCAGCGTGTTCGCCACGCAGATCGCGCGCGAGTGGCTGCACCTGCTGGAGGCGCTGGAAAGTCCCGCCTCGTCGATCCGCGCGCACGCCGCCGCTCTGACGCCCTTCTTCGGCTGGAGTGCCGAGCAGGTCGCCACCGCCGGTGAGGCGGGCTGGGAGACGGTGCACGCCCGCCTGCACCGCTGGGCCGGCGAGCTGCGCCGGCGAGGCGTCGCCTCCCTGCTGGAGACGATCACCCACGCCGAGGGCATCCCCGGGCGCATGCTCGCGCGGCTCGACGGCGAGCGGGAGCTGACCGATCTGCGCCACGTCGGCCAGCTGTTGCACGCTGCCGCAACGGCCGAGCAGCTCGGCGCGACGGCACTGGTCGCCTGGCTGCGCCGGCGCATCACCGAGGCAGACTCCGACACCGATGCCGAGGAGCGCAGCCGGCGCCTGGAGTCCGACGCCGAGGCGGTGCAGGTCCTGACGATTCACCGCAGCAAGGGCCTGGAGTTTCCCATCGTGTACTGCCCGTACCTGTGGGAGCCCAGCTACATCCCCGATGACGAGCCGGCGGTCTTTCACGATCCCGATGCCGGCCACCGCCGGACGATCGACGTCGGCATGGAGGGGCAGCGATTCGCCGAGCACCGGCAGCGCTACATCACCGAGCAGCGCAGCGAGGACCTGCGCCTGGCGTACGTGGCGCTCACCCGCGCCCGCCACCAGGCCATCGTGTGGTGGGCTGGGTCGTACAACAGCCACCATTCCTTCCTTGGCCGCCTGCTGTTCGCCCAGGACAGCGACGGCAACATCGCCACCCACGGCACGGAGGTACCCGCCGACCACGAGGTCGCCGACCGCTTCCGCTCGCTGGCCCGTTCGGCCCCGGGGCGCATCAGCGTGGAGCGCAGCGACGGGGGCTGTGGTGCCGTCTGGGCGGGTGAGCCGGCCGAGGCCACCACCCTGTCGGTGAGCCGCTTCGACCGGGATCTGGACGCCGACTGGCGACGGACCTCATACAGCGCCATCACCTCGGGAGCCCATGAGGCGCGGGTGGGCAGCGAAGCCGAGGAGCCGGGCGTGACCGACGAGGCCCTGACGGCGACCGACCTGCCGACCGTCCCGGCAACCGCCACAACCCAGGCCACCCCGGCTGCCTCCTCGGCGGCCGATCACGTCGAGCAGCGGCTGCGGGCCGTGCCCTGCCTGCTGGCGGCCATGCCCGGCGGCGCGGACGTCGGCACCTTCGTGCACGGCGTGGTAGAGCGCAGCGACTTCGCCGCCCACGATCTCGACGCGGAGCTGTTGGCCGCCGTCGGCAAGCAGCGCGCCCGCTGGTATGTCGACATCGGCGATCACGCGGTGGTCGTGGCGGGGTTGCGAGCAGCCGTCGAGACGCCGCTGGGGCCGCTCGCCGGCGAGCTGCGGCTACGCGACATCGGTCCGGGTGACCGGCGCGACGAGCTTGACTTCGAGCTGCCGCTGGTCGGTGGGGACCGCCCGACGGCAACGCTGACCGTCGCGGCGATCGCAGGTCTGCTGCAGGCTCACCTGCCAGCCGACGACGTGCTCGCCGGCTACGCCGAACGGCTCGGCGACCCGGCGTTGCAGCGAGGCTTGCGCGGCTACCTCACCGGGAGCATCGACTCGGTGGTGCGCATCCACGGCAAGACCGGGACGCCCCGCTTCGCGGTGGTCGACTACAAGACGAACTGGCTCGGCGTCGACGGCGAGCCGCTGAGCGCGTGGCACTACCGCCCGGCCGCCCTCGCCGGGGCGATGCAGCGCGCTCACTATCCGTTGCAGGCGCTGCTGTACACCGTGGCGCTGCATCGCTACCTGCGCTGGCGCCTGCCGGACTACTCGCCCGAGCGCAACCTCGGCGGTGTGCTGTACCTGTTCCTGCGCGGGATGACCGGGGCTGACTCGCCACACGTCGGGTCGCGACCATGCGGGGTGTTCGCATGGCAACCGCCGCCGGCGCTCGTCGAGGCGTTGAGCGACCTGTTCGACCGAGGGGTGACGGCATGACGACGCAGGCGGCCGCCGACCCGTTCGACGTCCGGCTCGCCCTGCATGCGCCCGGGCTACTGGCAGACTTCAACGCCGCGGGGGTCCTGGCCGCCGCCGACGTGCACGTGGCGCTGCGGCTCGGCAGGATCGGCGGGGACAGCGACCCGCACACCCTGGTGGCGGCGGCGCTGGCGGTCCGCGCCCCCCGGCTGGGTCACGTGTGCACCGACCTGG
>JALZLF010000176.1 GCA_030858865.1 Actinomycetota bacterium
CTCCTTGTGCCCGATCTGGGATGAGGTGGGGTCCAGGAACGTGACGTGGGCGCCCTGGTCGTAGGCCGCCACCTCGAAGGCGCACCGGGTGCGGGTCGAGGTCTTCTCGAAGATCAGCGCGATCGCCTTGCCCCGCAGCAGCTGGCGCTCGGTGCCGGCGTGCTTGGCCCGCTTCAGGTCGCGGGCCAGGTCCAGCAGGAAGTGGATCTCCGCAGGGGTGTGGTGCATCAGCGAGAGCAGGCTCCTCCCGCGCAGGTTCACGGCCATCGTGCGTCTCCTCGTGCCTCGGGGGTCTCCGGCGGAGGCTACCGCCCGGGGGTGGGAGCGTGTTGACTGGGCTGGGTGAGCCGACTCGCGCTGATCCACCCGCCCGCCCTGTCCCCGGTCGTATGGCGCCCGCTCGCCTCGGTGCTGCGGGCTGCGGGGCATGAGGTCGCCCTGCCGGACTACACCGGCGAGGTGGAGGTCGCCGCGTCGTGGTGGCGCCGGGCCACGCTGGCGTGCGTGCTGGCGATCGACGAGCTGGTCGGGACCCCCCGTCCGGCCGGCAGCGCGCGGGAGGGCCCCCGTGACTACCCGGCCGTCGCCCCCGGCCGGACGTGCTGGTGGCCTACTCCGGCGCCGGCGTGTTGATGCCGCTGGTCGCGAATGCCCGCCCGCCGCGGCGCGCGGTGTTCCTGGACGCGGTCGTGCCGGCGAGCGAGCGGCATACCGTCCCCTCGGAGCAGGTCCGCGCGTTCGCTGCGGCCCTGCGTGACCAGCACGGTGCCGACCGGCTCCCGCCGTGGACGAGGTGGTGGGGGCGGGAAGGGATCGCCGAGCTGCTGCCGGACGTGGACCTGCGGGACGAGCTCGACCGGACCGCCCCACGGTTGCCGGTCGACTTCTACGACGAGGCCGTCGGAGTGGCGCCGGGCTGGGAGCCGGAGCGCATCGACTACGTCCAGCTCAGCGATGCCTACGACGCGGATGCCTCGCAGGCCCGGGCCCGCGGCTGGACGGTGCACCGGCTGGAGGCCGACCACCTGGCCGTCGCGACGCGGCCCGGCGACATCGTCACGGTACTCGGCCTCGATGCCTGAGTGTCACCGGTTCCCTGCCCCCGTCCGACCGCGTGGTTTGGTGTCCGACCGCGGACTCGAGCCCGCGGTCGGGCACCAAACCCGCGGTGGGACTCACTGACCAGGCCTGGACGTCGGCGCCGCCGTTGCCGCGCGCGGTGGGTGGAGCTGAGGGGAATCGAACCCCTGACCTTCTCTACTGACGCTCCGCGGAACTTCAACACCCTGACACGCCCGGAAGGTTCGCAGCTTCTCGGAGAAACACCCGATGACCTGGGCCGATGTCCAGAATCGCGAATGCCGATGCCGAGCACTCTACCCGACAGTTTCGGGTCGTCTGGGGGGCTCTCGGGCCGACTCGGTGTAGCGAAGTGCCGAGTTTCTGCCGAATCTCGGTCCCACACCTCGTTGCGTCGTGCGTCCTCGGTGGAGCCGCCGCTTCCAGGATCAGCCCGTTCTCAGGGCCACCTGCCCCGCACGTGCTCGATGATTCGGTCGGCCACCCGTCCGGCTTGGTCCTGCACGTCGAGGGGCAGTGAAGTGCAAGCCGCGGCGAAGGGCGTTGGGCAGCGCTTGACGCAGTTCGTTGACCCAGGCAACAGCCTGCTCGGGGCGGTTCAGCCGGCGTCCGACCTTGTCCCAGTCCGAGTCGGTGACGTCGAGCATCGACCTCGACCGCAAACCTGGACGCGTGAAAGGGCGTGTCGACCGTCCGGGGTCAAGCTTAGTCGCGTCCGTGGCTTGAAGCGATCGACTCGGTGGGGCTTGAGCTCGAACTTCTTCCAGATCTCCCCGATGGTCGTCTTCGACAGCCCGGTCCGCTGCGCCATCTTCACGCGACTCCAGTGCGTCGAGCTCGGCGGTGTTGACTCCGCGGTCGCGACGGCCACGTCCTCGACCTGGTCGATAGTGATGGTGGCCGGACGCCCGGTGCCTTGCTCGTCAGTGAGTCCGTCGAGGCGGTGCTCGACGAACCGGGCCCGCCACTTGCCGACCGTGACTCGCGCGCAGCCCAACTGCTCGGCCACCGTCTTGGTGTCGTGGCCCTCGGCGCAGGACAGCACAATCACTATTGATTGGGGAGGCGCTCGAGTCGCTCGCGGCCCAGACGCGGGTGGCCGACGAGGTGATCGTGATCGCCGATCGCTGCACGGATCGGACCAGTCAGATCGCCGTTGCCAACGACGTCGCGGTCCGCCCGCAGGTTCGGGCTGAGAGCCCCGTTGCCGGCGACCAGTTCTTCGCTCTTATCGACCGCGGCACCATGGCACCCTCGTTGCTGCATGTGGGAGTTCACGGCCGAGGTCCCGACGTCTGCGACAGGACACTTCCGGTTCTTCGTACAGGGAGGGGAGTGAACGCTGCGCACGTTCGCCCCGAAGGCCGAGTCGCAACTTCACAGGTCACCTCCCTCGTCGAGCACCCGCATGATCTCGCGGTGCAGCAGCCCGAGACGGGCCTCCTTGACCAGCGGAACCTGTCGGCGGCGGCGTCGGACGTCGGCCAGGGCGACATCGATCGTGAGAATCTCTTGCTGCTTCTGTGCTGCTTCGGCGACGACATTGCCCCAGGGGTCGACGACGTGTGAGCCGCCCCAGAATTGGAGGCCGCCTTCGGTACCCACACGGTTCACGAACACGACGAAGACCTGGAACATCCGTCCGTAGAACCGCGTGATGTCGTGCCAGTACTCATCGGTGTCGTAGTGCTCGCGAGAGCGACTCTGGGCGCTCGCGGCCGGTACGAGCAGGATGTGGGCGCCGTCCTGGACGGCGAGGAAGGCGAGCTGCGGCTGCCAGGCGTCGTTGCAGCAGAGCACCGCCATCCGTGTGTCCGGCCCGGCGTCGAACGCCCGCAGCCTCGGGCCCGGGGTGAAGTGGTTGCGCTCCTCGAACGGCGCGTAAGCCGGGAGGTAGAGCTTGCGGTGCACGTGGACCAGTTGTCCGCCCTCGTAGTACGCGGTGCTGTTGTAGGTGTGAGGCCCTGGTGGCCCCGCCTCCACGAAGCCAACGGTGAGGCCGGCAGCGCCCGCCGAGCGGGCCAGCTTCTCGATCCGTGGGTCGTTGGGACGCATGGACAGGTCGGCGTCGACGTCGCCCACCGAGTATCCCGACAGGAACAGCTCCGGGAACACGATGAGGTCGGTGGAGTCGCCGACCGCGGTCGCGACCGCGGCGTGTGCCAGCTCGATGTTGGCGTCGATGTCACCGAGCCGGGGGTCAAGCTGGGCGAGGCTGATGCGCATGTGCAGGTCCCTTGCTCATCCGTCTCGGGTCCTCGCCGGAGCCAGGACCCGAGACGACCGACCGGTGAGGGTTACCCGATGAACCCGTTGTCCTCCAGCCACTTCTGCGCGACCTGCTCTTCGGGCAACCCGTCCACGTCCACCTGCGAGTTCAGCGCCTGAAGCTCCTCGGTGGTGAGCTTCTCCGCGATCGGCGCGAACAGGTCCTCCAGTTCCGGGTACTCGTCGAGGACGCTCTTGTTCATCGTGAGAGCCAGGTTGTAGATCACGAAGAAGCTCTTGTCGTCCTCGAGCACCACCATGTCGTTGGCCGGGATCCGTCCGTCCGTGGCGAAGACCTCGCCGAACTTGCATGGATCCCCCTGGGGGACCCTGGTGAACACGATCCCCAGCTCGACCTCGGTGAGCGCGTCCTCGGCAAAGCTGAACCCGTAAGCCTCCTCCAGGCCGGGCAGGCCATCCGGGCGGTCGATGAACTCCGAGGCGGCGCAGAGCGTGGCATCCTCGGGACTGCTGGAGGCCACCCCTGCGAGGTCGGAGAGGGTGGCCACTCCCAGCTCGTCCGACGTGCTCTGGGAGGTGGCGATCGCGTAGGTGTTGTTGACCGGCGCCAGGGCCAGCCACTCGACGTCGTTCTTGGACAGGTCCTCCTCCGCGACGGCGTCGAACAACTCTTGCGGGTCGGTGGCTGCTTCGCCGGCGTCATGGCCCAACAGTTCGGCCCAGCCGGTGCCGGTGTACTCCCAGTACATGTCGATCTCGTCGGACTCGAGTGCCTTGCGGACGTTGGTCGTGCCGGTGATCCCGGTCTCGTCCGTCACGTCGGCGCCGGCGTCCTCGAGCACCTGAACCGTGAGCTGGCCGAGGATGAGCTGCTCGGTGAACTCCTTGGAGCCCACCGTGAACGACGCCCCCGACAGATCAGCGACATCGCTGGCGGTCTCACCGCCGCCGCCTTCGCCGCCGCCGCCTTCGCCGCCGCCGCCTTCGTCGTCGCCGCAGGCGGCGGCCACCAGGGCCAGGCCCGTGACCAGGGCGGCCAGTCGCACTGTCCCCAACTTGTTGTCGCGCATGGTGGCTTCACCTCTCCAGAGTGGTATTTCAGACTATTCAATTTGGTGTGTCTCAAAGCCCCCGGGGCCGAAGCTTCTCCTCGGCGATCGAGGCCAGGTAGTCGACGAGCAGCGCGAGTACGGCGACCAGGATGGCGCCGACGACCAGGATGAGCTGCTTGTTCTGCACGATGCCGGCGACGATGAGCTTGCCGAGGGTGCCGGCACCGACCAGGGCACCGAGGGTGGCAGTTCCGACGTTGATGGTGAGCGCAGTCCGGAGTCCCGCCATGATGATCGGAACGGACAGCGGCAGCTCGATCCGGGCAAGGACTGCACGCTTGGTCATCCCCATGCCGCGAGCCGCCTCGATCACCGACGCATCCACCTGTCGCAGACCGACCATCGTGTTGCGCAGCACGGGAAGGACCGTGTAGGCCACCAGTGCCACGACCATCGGCCGGAACCCGATGTCCCAGACAACCGCCAACAACACGATGAGGCCGATCGAGGGGATGGCCTGGCCGATGTTGAACACCGCGATCGCGGGAGGCGTGATGGAGCGGGCGAACGGCCGGGTCAGCAGGATGCCCATCGGGATGGCGATCGCGAGCACCAGCGCCGTCGAGACCACAGTGAACTCGATCTGCTCCCAGGTGGCGCTGAGGATGGCCTCTGAGTTGAGACGGTTCGCTTCACCCGAGCTCAACTCCCTGCCCTGGACGTAGAAGTAGAGGACAACCAGGATGCTCAGCAGCAGCAGGGGCATGAACAGGTAGCCCCACAGGGACCGGCCACCGCCGCGAGGCGGAGGGGTCGGTGCCCCGTACGCAGCCAGGGTCGTCACGGTCTCGTCGGACTCTGCGGTCGTGGTCACGAGCGCACCTCCTCCTCCTCGTGCTCGTCCCGACGCAGCCTAGCCTGCTCGGCGTGCCGCATGCTGCGGACGGTCTCGTTGATGGTGTCGATGTCCACGATCCCCTGGTAGGCGTTCGACGAGTCGACGACGATCGCGGTGCTGTAGCGCGCCGTGAGCATCTCGTTGAGCGTGTCACTGAGCGTCGCGTTCGGTTGCACCACCGCCTCGGCCGGCAGCCCGATGTCGGCCAGCGCGGCGCCGACGCCCGCTCGCTCCAGGTGGTCGGCGTTCACCCACTTCAAGGGCCGTCGCTGGCTGTCGAGGACGAGCACGGCCGTCATGTCGCTTGCCTCGAGCAGCCGGCGCACCTCGTCGTGGCTGGCCCCGTCGTGCGTGGTCGGCCACTGGTGCAGCTCGACGTCTCGCACCCGGCTCAGGCTGAGCCGCTTCAAGGAGGCACCCCGGCCGATGAAGTCGGCGACGAAGTCGTCGGCGGGGTTGACCAGGATGCGCTCCGGGGTGTCGAACTGCGCGATGTGCGACTGCTCGCGCAGGATGGCGATGCGATCGCCCATCTTGATCGCCTCGTCGATGTCATGGGTGACGAAGATGATCGTCTTCTTGATCTGTTCCTGGAGCCGTAGGAACTCGTTCTGGAGCCGGTCCCGGGTGATCGGGTCGATGGCGCCGAAGGGCTCGTCCATGAGCATCACGTCGGGGTCGGCGCTCATGGCCCGCGCGACACCCACGCGTTGGCGCTGGCCGCCGGAGAGCTCCTTGGGATAGCGGTCGCGGTAGTTGCCGGGATCCATCCCGACGGTCTCCAGCAGCTCGTCGACCCGCGCGGTGATCCGATCCTTCTTCCAGCCCAGCATCTTGGGGACCGTGGCGATGTTGTCGGCGATCGTCACATGCGGGAAGAGACCGATCTGCTGGATGACGTAGCCGATCCGCCGCCTCAGCAGATCCGGGTTCACCTTTGTGACGTCCTCGTCGTCGAGGAAGATCCGGCCGGAGGTCGGCTCGATAATCCGGTTGATCAGCTTCATCGTCGTGGTCTTGCCGCAGCCGGAGGGTCCCACGAGGATGACGATCTCCCCCTCGGGGATCTCCATCGACAAGCTGTCGACGGCGTCCTGACCCTGTCCGGGGAATCGCTTGGACAGGTTCTCGAGTCGGATCTTGATCTTGCGAGCCTCGGGGGCTGACCCACGGGAGTCGTTCATCTGATGCCTTTCGAGGTCGTGAGCCGGAAGATCGCCACGTAGACGAGGTCGAAGAGCACGGCCAGGAGCATGATCCCGAGAATCCCGGCGAGCACCTGGTTGAGTGCCGTTGCGCTGCCGATCCTGGCGAGACCGCTGAAGATCAGCTCACCCAGACCGGGTCCGTTGATGTAGGCGCCGATGGCGGCGATGCCGATGAGGACGAGAGTGGAGACCCGCATCCCGGTGAGGATGACCGGCCACGCCAGCGGCAGCTCGATCCGCCACAGTCGCTCGTTGCGGCCCATCCCCATGCCCTGCGCGGACTCGACGACGGCGGGATCGACCTCTCTCAGCCCGACGATCGTGTTGCGCACGATCGGGAGCAGCCCGTACATGACCAGACCGACGACCACGGAGCGGCCTCCGAGCCCGAGCATCGGGATCGCGATGAAGAGACCGAACAGCGCGAGGGAGGGAATGGTCAGGAAGGTTGCGGTGACGGCGAGCACGAGCTCCCGAGGACGGTCGGTGCGGTAGGTGAGGATGCCCAGGGCGACACCGATGACGGTGGCGAGGGCCACCGCGATCATGACGATGATCGCATGATCGATCGTCAGCTCGACGAGGTCGTCGCGCGCGAACTCGAGGTAGGTCCAGAAACTGGAGTACCAGCTCGGCTGGTCAGGCATCGGGGCACCGTCGCTCTGTCGGCTGCTCTGCTACCCCCATGGAGGCCTCCGTGTTGGGTGCGATGACTCTGGCACGGTGTCAGAGTGACGCGCAAGCCCGTTGCCTCAGCGGCAACGATCCACCCGGGCTATTTTCTCGACAGCTCTGCCTATTTTCTCGACAGCTCTGCGCAATGGGCGATGAGCTGGTCCACGGCCGCTCGCATCGCCTTCGGTCCGAACCGACCGGCCGGGCCCTGGAGGCCGAGCACGGCCGTCAGCCTCGTGCCGCTTCCGAGAATCGGGGCAGCGATCGCATTCTGTTCCTCCTCACGTTCCCCCACGGCCTGGGCCCAACCGCGCCCGCGGATCGTCTCCACCTCCGCGGCCAGTAGAGCGACATCGGTGATCGTGCGCTTCGTGTAGGCCGGCAACGGCTCGGAGGGCAGAGTGCCGGAATAGGCGAGAAACACCTTTCCCGTCGCCGTTGCGTGGGCGATGCTCGGTCGGCCGACCTCGGCGACGCTGCGCACCGACGAGGGGCTCTGCACGAAGTCGACGGTGATGGTCCCAGTGTCGTTGGGAAGCGACAGCGTCGAGGTCTCGCCGGTGGTCTCGGTCAGCGCCTTCAGGTGCGGATGGCAGAGCTGGCGGATGTCGACGCGGGCGAGCGCGGCGTTGCCCAGCTCGACCAGGCGGGGACCGAGGCGGAACCTTCCGCTGTCCGGGATGCGGCTCACCAGGCCGTCGGTCGCGAGGGTGGCCAGCAGCCGCGACACCGTGCTCGGGTTGATGCCGGTACGGCGGGCGATCTCGTTGTTGCCTAGGTCGCCAGACGCGTCTTCGAGCTCGCGCAGCACGGCGATCGCCCGCACCACCGTGGCCACGGGACGACCTTCGTGCGACCCGGCACCAGTCTCGTGGGCCGGGTCCTGATCCGTGAATCTGCCTGTGGTCATCTCGGTCCTCCCGTGCTAGCGTCGAATTATGCAACACCGTTGCCGATATGGCAACGCAGCACGATCTTGATCTCAGCGGAGGCAACCCATGTCGCAGTTTACGCGATACGTCGTCATCGGGGCGGGGGTGCACGGACTGTCCACGGCGTGGCACTTGGCCCGCGAGCTGCGGGTGCGCGGCATCGGCACGGGTGCCGACATCGTCGTGCTCGACAAGAGCGGCATCGCCGCCGGGGCCTCCGGCATCGCCTGCGGGGTGATCCGCAACAACTACTTCCAGCCGGCCATGCGCCGGCTGATGGCCCACTCGGTGTCGGTCTGGGAGTCCGACCCGACGGCGTTCTCCTACCATCCGGTCGGCTACCTCCAGGCGGCACCCGAGGTGATGCGCGCCGGGGTCGTGCAGATCTACGCCGAGCAGCAGGAGATCGGCTATCCCTCCACGCTCGTGGAAGGGGAGGCCGAGTGCCGGACCTACCTGCGCGACCTGCTGGGCGACTGGCAGGCACCGGGGATCACCAACGTCCTGCACGAGAGCCGCGGCGGCTACGCCAACAACCGTGCCTCGATGCACGGTCTCGCTGTCAAGGCCGAGGCGGAGGGCGTGCGGATCGTCACCGGAGTGCGAGTCCTCGGATTCGACATGGCGGACGGCGCCGTGCGCGCCGTCGAGACCGACCAGGGCACCATCCGGTGCGATCAGGTGGTCGTCGGAGTCGGCCCCTGGGTCCGGGACGTCTGGGCCATGCTCGACCTCCCGGCCACGATCGATGTCCGGGACCGGGACGGGCAGCTGCACAGCGGCGTCGACATGTGGACCTACCTGTTCCTCCAGGAGGGGACGCTCGGCGTCGACCCGGGCCTGTTCACCGACACCCGGGGGGGCCTGCCCCCCGTCATCCACGTCGACTCCGACGCCCCGCTGTCCGACGAGAGCGGTGACCTCGTGACCGAGGAGATGTGGGGCATCTACTACAAGCCGGACTTCAACTTCGGCGGGGTGCAGGGGGGTGCGATGCCGGTCGCCGTCGACGTGCCGACGGGAGACGTCGCGGTGGACCCGTACGGCCCGGCCAGCCCCGAGCGCCGCGCCGACCGTGGATTCGCTCGGATGTGGACCTCCGCGCTGGCGCACTGCCAGCAGCGGTTCGAGGGCACGAGCCACCTGTACAAGGACGAGAACTCCGGTGGGCTCGGGTGCTTCACGCCCGACAGCTTCCCGGTCATCGACACGTTCCGGCAGAACGTCCACGTCGTCGCCGACTCCAACCACGGCTACAAGCTCATCGGAGCGGGCGAACTGGTGGCCCGCGAGCTCCTCGGTGAGCCGCAGGAGCTGCTCGCCCCCTTCCGCCTCGACCGCTATCGAACCGGCGACCTGCACCCCACCAGCAGCTCTCCCTTCCCGTGGAGCTGACCAAGCCAGACCGACCAACCTCGACCGACAGCAGCACCTGAGAAGAAGAGAGAGACCCATGCGCATCCCCTACGACGTCCCGAAGATCCACATGTACAGCCGCATCCGCAAGTCGCCGTACTTCTATGCCTCGGAGCGGCACGGCGTGCAGTCCTACACCGTGTGCAACCGGATGTACCACCCGCGGCACTACGACGACATGCTCGCCGAGTACTGGAAGCTCGTCCGTGACGTGACCCTGTGGGACGTCGGCGTCGAGCGGCAGGTCGAGATCTCCGGGCCCGACGCGTTGACGCTGGCCAACATGCTCACCCCGCGCGACCTCAGCAAGTGCGCGGTCGGCCAGAACAAGTTTCTGCTCAACACCGACGTCGACGGCGGCGTGATCAACAACCCGGTGCTGCTGCGCCTGGCCGAGGACTGCTTCTGGTTCTCCGTCGCCGACGGGGACGTGCTGCTCTGGGCGAAGGGGGTGGCCAGCCAGGCCGGTCTCGACGTCCGCGTCACCGAGCCCGACGTGGCGCCCGTCCAGATCCAGGGCCCGAAGTCGCAGCCCCTGATGCGCGACCTCTTCGGCGACCAGGTCCTCGACCTCAAGTACTACTGGAGTGCGGAGTTCGAGCTCAACGGGATGGATGTCGTGGTCGGCCGCACCGGGTACACCGGCGAGATCGGCTACGAGATCTATCTGCGCAACGCCAGCCGGGACGGCATGAAGCTGTGGGACACCCTGCTCGAGGCGGGTCAACCCCACGATCTCGCCGTGATCGGTCCCTGCCAGATCCGCCGCGTCGAGGCCGGCATCCTCAGCTATGGATCCGACATCGCCCTGGACAACAACGCCTACAGCGACTACGCGTTCCTGAACCCCTACGAGATCGGCCTGGGCTGGACGGTGGACCTCGACAGCGACTCCGACTTCATCGGCAAGGAGGCGCTGGCCCGCATCGCCGAGGAAGGCGTCAGCCGCAAGGTGGTCGGCCTCGAGATCGGTGGCGACCCGATCATCGGCTACCTCGACGACTACGTGCCGGTCGTCGACGGCAGCGAGCAGATCGGCCAGGTGTCATCGGCCTTCTGGTCCCCGCGCCTGGAGAAGAACATCGGCTTCGCCCTCGTCCCCGTCGAGAAGAGCGAGAACGGCACCAAGCTGACCGTGCGCACCGCGGCCCGCGGAGACCTCGGCGCGATGGTGGTCCCGCGGCCGTTCGTCGACCCGAAGAAGGACACCCCGAAGGGCGTCCAGGCAGCCCAGGCGAGTGCATGAGCGAGACCGACGCACGCCGTCCGGGTCTGCTCGAGCGACTCGAGGCAGGCCCGGTGGTGTGCGCCGAGGGGTATCTCTTCGAGCTCGAGCGTCGCGGTTACCTGCAGGCCGGGGCGTTCGTGCCCGAGGTGGTGATTGACAACCCAGAGCAGGTCACCTCGCTGCACCGCGACTTCGTCCGCGCAGGATCCGACGTGGTCGAGGCGCTCACCTACTACGCCCACCGCGAGAAGCTGCGCGCGGTCGGCAAGGACGGGATGCTGGAGGAGATGAACCGGCAGGCGCTCGCCCTCGCGCGTGAAGTGGCCGACGAGTCAGGCACGCTGCTGGCCGGGAATGTCTGCAACACCAACCTCTACGACCCGCAGAACTCCGACTCCCATAGGCCGACCCGCGCGATGTTCGAGGAGCAGGTGGGATGGGCGGCGGAGGCGGGTGTCGACTTCGTCATCGGTGAGACGTTCCGCTACGCCGGGGAGAGTCAGATCGCGCTCGATGTCATCCTTCAGGCGGGCCTGCCGGCCGTCATCACGCTCGCCGTCGGGCAGCAAGCCGAGACACGGGAAGGCGATTCCCTGGCGGACGCGTGCCGACGGCTCGCAGACGAGGGCGCCGCTGTCGTCGGGCTCAACTGCATCCGCGGCCCGGCCACCATGCTGCCGCTGCTGGCGGCGATCGTCGCCGCGATCGACGTACCCGTCGCCGCGCTTCCCGTTCCCTACCGCACCACCGAGGACCAGCCCACCTTCCAGTCGTTGCGCGAGGCCGACCCTTCCCTGCTGCCGGACGGGAGGCCGTTCCCGGCGGCTCTCGACCCGTTCACCTGCAACCGCTACGAGGTCGCCGACTTCACCAGGTCGGCGCAGGAGGCCGGCGTGCATTACTTCGGCCTGTGCTGCGGCGCGGGACCGCACCACGTGCGCAGCATGGCCGAGGCGCTGGGGCGCACCCCCGCGGCGAGCGGGTACTCGCTCGACATGTCCAAGCACGCCTTCTTCGGCACCGCTCCCGGGTTGCAAGAGCACAACCGCGAGTACCGTGACCGTCTCTAGCGGTGCGGACGTGGGCACCCTCGCTGCGCTGCTGGACCGGCCGCGCTACGAGGTGCTCCCACTCCCCGGCACCGCCGACCAGGTCGGGCTGCACGTGCCCAGTGCTCTGCCGGTGACGGTGACCGCGTCCCCCCGACGCGGGCTGGAACCGACGCTCGTGCTCACCGAGGAGCTCGCCCGCGGTGGTTACTCGGCGGTCCCGCACCTCGCGGCCAGGATGCTGCGCGACGAGCGGCAACTCGCCGAGATCCTGGCCCGGCTGGACGATGCCGGCGTCCGCGACGCGTTCATCGTCGCCGGCGACGGCGAAGAGCCGGTGGGCGCCTTCTCCGACTCGGTCCAGCTCCTGGCCGCCATCGACCGGCTCCGCCGATCCGCAGCCGGCCGGACGCCGGCGTCCCTGGGTGTGTCGGGATACCCCGAGGGGCATCCGCTCGTCGCGCCGGCCGAGCTGGACCGGGCGCTGCTGGCCAAGCAGTCCCTGAGCAGCTATGTCGTCACCCAGATGTCCTTCGACGCGGGCGCCGTCCAACGGTGGATCGGTCATGCCCGTGAGCTGGGCGTCCAGCTTCCGGTGCACGTGGGCGTCGCCGGTGCTGTGGACCGCGTCAAGCTGCTGCGGATCGCCAGTCGGATCGGGGTGGGGAACTCCCTGCGGTTCCTGCGCAAGCATCGCGGGGGCACGAAGCTGCTCCGCGTCAGCGGCTACCGCCCGGACGGGCT
The DNA here is from genome assembly GCA_030858865.1 of Actinomycetota bacterium. Taxonomy (GTDB): domain Bacteria; phylum Actinomycetota; class Nitriliruptoria; order Euzebyales; family Egibacteraceae; genus JACCTL01. The sequence goes on from JALZLF010000176.1 coordinate 12,512, forward strand.
GCTCGACGAGCTGCTCTCTAACGCCGCACCCCAGACGCCCGCGGTGGCGGGACTGCACGTGTACACGCTCGGCGACGTGGCAGCCACCGAACAGTGGCGCCGGGAGCTGCTGGACCGGCTCGCCGACGAGGACGGCTATGGCTGAGGCCGGCCGTCGCGGACGCCGCCACGGAGCGGCTCGCTACTCCGCCCTGGCGCTGCTGAAGCACGGGGTCGTCGACCACCCCTGGGCGCCCGCCTGGCGTACCCACGAGCTCAAACGGACCTACGACGTCGTGATCATCGGTGGCGGCATCCACGGGCTGGCCACGGCCTACTACCTCGCCCGCAACCACGGCATCACCGATGTCGCGGTGCTCGACAAGGGCTACCTCGGTGGCGGCGGATCCGGTCGCAACACCGCGATCCTGCGGTCGAACTACCTGACTCCGGAAGGGGTGCGCTTCTACGACCGGTCCCTCGAGCTCTACCGCGGCCTGGCCGCGGACCTGAACTTCAACGTGATGTTCTCGCGCAAGGGACATCTCACGCTGGCCCACAGCGACTCCTCCTTGCGGACCATGCGCTGGCGGGCCGAGGTCAACAAGGTGTGCGGCGTCGACTCCGAGGTCATCGGGCCGCCGGACGTGCAGCGGCTCGTCCCGCAGATGGACGTCACCGACGAGGCCCGCTACCCGATCCTCGGCGCTCTCTACCACCCGCCCGGCGGCATCATCCGGCACGACGCGGTCGTCTGGGGGTACGCGCGCGCCGCCGACAGCCTCGGCGTACACCTGCACCAGGACACGGAGGTGACCGGGATCGACGTGTCGGCGGGCAAGGTCCAGGGGGTGCGGACGACCCGCGGCGACATCTCGGCACCCCTCGTCGTCAACGCGACCGCGGGGTGGGCCACCCTCGTCGCCGACCTGGCCGGCGTCCGGCTCCCGGTGCAGACCTTCCCGCTGCAGGCCGCCGTCACCGAGCCGGTCAAGCCGTTCCTGCGCACCGTCGTCGTCTCCGGCACCCTGCACGTGTACGTCAGCCAGACCGCCCGCGGAGAGCTGGTGTTCGGGGCCAGCGTGGACCCGTTCGCGTCGTACTCGACGCGCGGGTCGCTCGAGTTCACCGAGGGGCTGGCCGGGCACGTCCTGGCGCTGATGCCCGGCCTGGCGAAGCTCCGGCTGCTGCGCCAGTGGGCGGGACTCTGCGACATGACCCCCGACTTCGCGCCGATCATGGGGCCGACCGGCGTGGACGGGTTCCTCGTGGACGTGGGCTGGGGCACCTACGGCTTCAAGGCGGGCCCGGTGGCCGGGGAGACGATGGCCGAGTGCGTGGCGACCGGCCGCCCGCCGGAGCTCATCGCCTCCTTCGGGCTCGACCGCTTCGCGCAGGGTCGGCTCGTGGGCGAGAAGGGCGCCGCGGCGGTGGGCCACTGATGATCCTGCTGCCCTGCCCCTGGTGCGGGCTTCGCGACTCCGAGGAGTTCGGCTATGTCGGCGAGCCGCGCGGCCGACCGAACCCCCTCACCACCACGACCGAGCAGTGGCGCGACTACCTCTACCTGCGCCGCAACGCCGCGGGCTGGACGACCGAGCGCTGGTATCACCGGATGGGGTGTCGTCGCTACCTGCTCGTGGAGCGCGACACCACCACCAACGTGGTGCGGCCTGCGGGCCAGGTCGCGCCGGAGCCGGAGCCGTGACGCCCCGGGGCCGGTCGGCTACGCGAAGACGGGGCGGGTCTCCCACCATGTCCGAGCGGCTGTCCCGCCAGCCCGGTGAGGTGATCGACCGGGCGGCGTCGTTGACATTCGACTGGAACGGCCGGACCTTTCCGGCGTACGTCGGCGACACGATCGCCTCGGCCCTGGCGGCCTGCGGGGTGCGGGTCTTCTCACGCAGCTTCAAGTACCACCGCCCGCGCGGGCTGCTCACCGCCAGCTACCTCGACCCGGGGTGCATGGTGCAGGTCGGGGACGAGCCCAACGTCCGCGGTGCGCACCGGCTCGTCGAGTCGGGCATGGACGTGCGCTCGCAGGACACCTGGCCGTCGCTGGCCCTCGATGTCAAGGCGGCCAACGAGCTGGCCCGCCGAGCACTGCCGCCGGGCTTCTACTACAAGACGTTCATGAGCCCCGGCCGGCTGTGGCCGGCGTACGAGCGGGTGCTGGAGCGGTTCGCCCACGGCGGCGTGCTCGGGTCCGGACCGGCGTCCGCCGGCCGCGAAGTGCGCTACGACAAGCGCCATGCCCATCCCGACGTGCTGGTCGCCGGTGGCGGGCCGGCCGGCATGGCGGCCGCCGTCGCGGCGGCCCAGGCCGGCTCCTCGGTGCTGCTGGTGGAGGAGGAGCACGAGCTTGGTGGGCACCTCCGGTGGGGAGACCCTCTCGACCTGGCCGCCCTGCGCGAGCTGCGAGAGCAGGTCGACGCGACACCGGCGATCGAGGTGCTGACGGACTCGGTGGTGCTGGGGCGCTACGACGGCAACCTGGTCTCGGTCGTGCAACGCGGCCTGCCCGACATCGACGAGCGGCTGGTGAAGGCGCGGGCGAAGACCCTCGTCGTCGCCTCGGGGCTGATCGAGCGACCGTACGTGTTCGCCGGCAACGACGTCCCGGGCGTGATGCTGTCGACGGCCGTGCGACGGCTCGTGAACCTGTACGCCGTCAGGCCGGGCGAGCGGGCCGTCGTACTCACCGCCAACGCCGAAGGGGACGCCGCCGCCGCCGACCTCGAGCGGGTGGGGGTCGAGGTGGTCCGCGTGGACGCCCGTCAGGGCGGCGACATCGTCTCGGTGCACGGTCGCAGCCGGGTCCGCTCCGTCGAGCTGGGCGACGGCCGGACGCTCGGGTGCGACCTGGTGGTGACGGCGACCGGCTGGACGGCGGCGGTCTCCCTGCTGACGATGGCCGGCGACGTGCCGCGCTACGACCCGAGGGCCGCGCGCTTCCGGCCCGATCCCTCGCTGCGGTCGCCGGACGTGCTGGCCACCGGCGGCGTGGTGGGTGACGGGACGCTCGACGAGCTGGTGGCCCACGCCGACGCGGTGGGTCGGGAGGCGGCCAGGCGGGCCGCC
>JALZLF010000005.1 GCA_030858865.1 Actinomycetota bacterium
GCGGCTACGACGACGACCTCGGTGACCCTGGCGCGTTTCCCTTCACCAGGGGCGTCTACGGGACGATGTATCGAGGCCGGGTCTGGACCATGCGTCAGTACGCCGGTTTCGCGACCGCTGCGGAGTCCAACGCCCGTTACAAGTACTTGCTCGACCACGGCCAGACCGGGCTGAGCGTCGCCTTCGACCTGCCGACACCACATGGGCGAGGCGGGGGCGACGGCCCCCCAAGAGATCGCCTTCACGCTGGCCGACGGCATCGCCTACGTCGAAGCCGCGATGGCGGCCGGCCTTGACGTCGACCGCTTCGCGCCGCGCCTGTCGTTCTTCTTCGTGGCACGATCGTCGCTGCTGGAGGAGGTGGCCAAGTTCCGTGCCGCCAGGCGGCTGTGGGCGCGGATCATGCGGGACCGGTTCGCCGCGACCGATCCCCGCAGCCAGATGCTGCGGTTTCACACCCAGACCGCCGGCGTGCAGCTGACGGCCCAGCAGGCCGAGGTGAACCTCGCGAGGGTGACGATCCAGGCACTGGCCGCGACGCTGGGCGGGACGCAGTCGTTGCACGCCAACGCCTTCGACGAGGCGCTGTCGCTGCCCTCGGAGAAGGCTGCGCGCCTGGCGCTGCGCACCCAACAGGTCATCGCCTACGAGACCGACGTGCCGTTGACCGCCGACCCGCTCGGCGGCAGCTGGTTCATCGAGTCGCTGACCGACGAGATCGACCGGCAGGCCAGCGACTATCTGGACCGCATCGATGCTGCCGGCGGCGCGGTCGCCGCCATCGAGCAGGGCTTTCAGAAGGGCGAGATCGAACGGGCGGCCTACGACCTCGCCCAGCGGATCGAGCGGCAGGAGTCCATCGTCGTGGGGGTCAACCGCTTCCGCATCGACGAGAACATCGAACCCGACCTGCAGCACGCCGACGACGCGGTGCAGCAAGGCCAGATCGACCGGGTACGCCGGGTGCGCGCCGAACGCGACGGCGAAGCGGTCGACCGCGCCCTGGCCGACGTGACCAAGGCCGCCGAGTCCGACGACAACCTGCTTCCCGTCCTCAAGGAGGCGTTGGCGCGGATGGCCACCGTGGGCGAGGTCTGCGACGCACTACGGGGCGTCTTCGGCGTGTACCGCCCCACCGAGACCTTCTAACCCCGTGTCCCCGTGGCCTTATGAGCCCGGCGGTGGGCACGTCGCCGCCCTTCGAAGTGCCGGCCTCGGTACGATGAGCGGAAGAAGTCTCAAGGGTGTCTTCACCCATTTGTTCTTGACTTGCTGGAGGACACAAGGATGCAGGTTCTCGCCGACCAGGCACTGCGTGAGGCCGGCCTGCGCGCTACGCGCCAGCGGTTGACGGTTCTCGCGGCGCTGCGAGAACGCCCTGACGCGGTCACTGCACAGGACCTGCACCAGGAGTTGCGCCAGGCTGGCGAGCCGATCGGGCTGACCACGGTCTACCGCACGCTGACGGCGTTGGCGGAGTCAGGGTTGCTCGACGTGTTCACGCGAGACGGCGAGCAGGCGTTTCGTCTGTGCGGTGACGGCCATCACCATCACCTCGTGTGCGAGACGTGCAACAGGATCGAGGAGATCACGGCCGAAGAGGTCGAGCGCTGGGTCGGCCAGGTCGCCAAGCGCCGCGGCTACGAGGTTACGGGCCACCGCGCCGACATTTTCGGGATCTGCGCCGACTGCCGCTGACGATTCTCCTCGGTTTGCCACCCGTGGCGGCTCTGCCGAAGTGCCGGCTCGGTAGGTAGAACAGCTAACCGTGAACTTGAAAACGGTTATCGGCTATTTGTAGGCTAGCAGTAAGACACGGAGCCGATCACGACCTGCGCCGGTGGCACGCACAGCAATCGCCCTGGACCCTTCCCGTAAACGGCGTGCGCAGTGGCAGGATCCGTCATGACCGTACTGGGCGACGAGGAGCGACGGGCCGCGGCACGGGCGCTGTGGGCACGCGGCGACTACGCGACGGTGGGCGACCTGGTGGCTGGCGCGGGGCCGGCACTGTGCGAACGCGTCGGTGTTGCGGGCCTGGATGTGCTCGACGTCGGGACCGGGACGGGCAACACCGCGCTGGCCAGTGCCCGCGCTGGCGGACGCGTCACCGGCGTGGACCTGACGCCGGAGCTGCTCGCCGTGGCTCGACGCCGCGCCGACGCGGCCGGGCTGCAGGTCGAGTGGCGGGAGGCCGATGCCCTGTCGTTGCCGTGCCCGGACGCCGCGTTTGACCGGGTCCTGTCCACCTTTGCGGTCATGTTCGCCCCCGACCCGCGTCGCGCCGCCTCGGAGCTGGTCCGGGTCTGCCGGCCGGGCGGGGTGATCGGCGTGCAGCTGGACGCCCGGCAGCGTGTTCGGGCGCCTCGGCACGGTTCTCGTGGGGTTCCTGCCGGACCCGCTGCCCAAGGCAGCGGGCCCGCTGGACTGGGGCGAGCCGGCGGCGGTGCGCGGCTTCTTCGACGGCTGGCCGGTCCAGCTGTCGTTCGACGAGGCAGCGGTCGGGGTGTCGTTCCCCAGCGTTGAGGACGCCGTTGGTCTGTTCGAGGAGCGCTCGGGACCGGTCATGGCGGCGCGCGACGCGCTGGAGCCGGCCGGCCGCTGGCCCGAGGCGCGCGCGGCAATGGCGGCGCTGTTCGCCGACGCCAACATCTCCACAGATGGCAGCCTGCGCATGGAAGCCGACTACCTCGTCGCCCTGGCGGCTGCTGGGCCACGATGACGCCCCCCAACGTGCGCCGGGCGAGGACGTCGCCTGGAGCGACGAGGTCGAGCACCTGATCGCTGCCGCCAACGTCGAGGCGCCGCTTGACGCGCAGATCGCCGAATGGCGATGACGCGGACCGGACGGCGTTGCGACAGCTGCTCGATCGTGACGACACCGCGTACGTGTGCCGCCGGGACGACACCTTCCTGCTGACGGCCAGGAGCGTGCACGTCGCCCGCCGATCGGCGTGCCTCACAGGGTGACGGGTCGGACGCGACGAGCGAGCCCGCGGACCAGCGCGGTGGCGCAGTAGGCCGCCAGCGCGACGAGCACGGTCGCCGCGCCGGTCGGGGCGTCGGCGTAGAAGGCGACGAGCAGACCGGTCACGGCGCTGGCAGCTCCGATCACCGAGGCCAGCCACAACGTCGCGCGGTAGCTGCGCGTTACCTGGGCGGCGGTGGCGACGGGAATGACCATCATCGCCGAGATGAGCAGCAGGCCGATCGAGGACATGCCACCAACCACGACCAGTGCGACGACCACGGTGAGTACGAGGACGAGACCCTGGGTGGGCACGCCGGTGACGCGCGCGGCGGGTTCGTCGAAGGCCAAGGCGACGAGCTGGGGGTAGAGCAGCGTCACGATCACCACGACCGCGCCTGCCAGGGCGACGACGGCCGCGACCTCGGTCCAGCTGAGGTTGAGCGGGCTGCCGAACAGGAAGGTGAGCACCTGGTTCTGCCCGCCGCCGGCTCGTGAGGAGAACAGGAACCCGGCGGCGATGCCGCCGTAGAAGATCAGCGCCAGCGACAGGTCCCCGCCGATGCCGACCCGGGTCAGCCGCACCAGCGCCACCGCGGCGACCGCCGTCAGCGCCAGCGCTCCGACCAGTGGGTTGAGCCCGACCAGGAACGCCAGGCCGACGCCGGCGAAGGCCATGTGGCCCATGCCGTCACCGATCAGGGACTGCTCGCGTTGGACGATGAACGCGCCGACCAGTGGCGCGACCGCGGCAATGACCGTGCAGGCGACCAGCGCGCGGTGCATGAACCCGAACTGCAGCACGTCCATCAGGGTTTCCCGACGTTCGCCGCCGCCGCGCTGGCATCGACCTGGACGAGGTGACCGGCGCGGACCTCCACGACGCGCCCGGCGATGCCGGCGAAGCCTTCGGGGTCGTGGCTGACGTACACCACGGCGATGCCCTCGACGGTGACGAGGTGCTCCAGGGACTCGCGCAGCACGGCGCGGGCCTCGGCGTCCACGCCGGTGGTCGGCTCGTCGAGCACGAGTAGGCGTGGTGCCGTCACCAGTGCCCTTGCGATGAGCGCGCGCTGTTGCTGCCCGCCGGACAGCTCGCTCAGCCGCTGGCGTCTCATGGCGGCCAGGCCCATGAGGTCCAGGACATGGTCGAGCCGTTCTCGGTGCCCGCGCGTGAAGCGTCGTCCTGGCCCCAGCTGGCCCGCCAGCCCGGTGCGCACGACCTCGGTCACGCTGATCGGCAGCGAGGTCGCACCGCTGGCGCGTTGGGGCACGTAGCCGATCCGCCAGCGCTCCTCGAACCGATCGGCGTCGGTGCCGAACAGCCGCACCACCCCGTGGGTGGGGCGCAATAGGCCGAGCCCGAGGCGCATGAGGGTCGTCTTGCCCGACCCGTTTGGGCCCACAACGGCGACGAACTCGCCCTGGCGGATGCGCAGGGACGCTTCGCGCAAGACGGGCAAGCGCCCGTAGCCGAAGGTGACCTGGTCGAACTCCAGCGCGGCTGGTTCGGGCATCGCGGTCACGCGCACCCGAGCGCGGTCGCGAAGGCCTCGGCCTGCGCCCGCACGAGGTCGGGCAGCTCGGTTGCGGCCTGCTCGTCGGTGACCGCGTCGATCGGGGAGATCTCCAGCAGCTCCACACCGGCCTCGGTAGCTACCGCCTCAGCTCCCTCGCGGCCCTCGACGGGTTCGGCGAGGACGTGAGTGGAGCCCTCCTCGCGGATCTCACCCACGATCTCGGCGAGCTCGCCGGCGGACGCGTCGCCCTCGGCGCTGACGTTGGTGACCGCGTGCTGGGTCTTGTCGTACGGGTCGAGCAGGTACGCGTAGGCGGCGTGGCTGACGATGGCCTCGTCGAAAGCGCAGTCACCGCCGAGGAGCGTGTCGAGGTCGTCGCCGAGGCCGGTCAGCTGCTGGCTCACTGCTGCCGCGTTCTGCCGGTAGGCCTCGGCGTTGTCGGGGTCGGCGGCGGCGAACGCCTCGCCGGTGGCGACGGCAACCTCGGCCATGATCGCCGGATTGAACCACAGGTGCGGATCGACACCGCCGTCCTCGTCGGGGTGGTCGTCGGTGTGGTCGTCGCCCTCGCCCTCATCCTCGTGCGCATCGGCCGATGCCGCGAGCAGCGCACCGTCGCCAGCGACCTCGGCCGCGCTCACGACCTCGCCCTGTGCGGCGGGAATCGCCTCCTCAACCTGCGGCTGATAGTCGATGTCGCCCGTGTACAGCACCACGTCGGCCGTCTCGATCGCGGCCCGCTGCGGCGGGCTGATGTCCAGATCGTGCGCCTCCCGACCGCCCTGGTTGAGCAGGTCCAGCTCGACGTGGGGCGCGACCTCACGGGCCACCCACGCCAGCGGGTAGACCGCGGCTACCACCTGTAGATCCCCGCCGCCGGTCGCGCGGACGTTGCCTGGCGAGCCGGCTGAGCTTGACGTCGCACTCCCGCCACACGCGGCGGCGAGCAGTGACAGCACAGCGAGCGACGGCAGCAGACGGCGGCGCATAGAAGGCTCCTCGGCGCGGTTGGCAACCGTGCGGACGCTATGCAATATGACAATGAATGTCAAGTTCGATGGAACCAGAGCGTCCCCAAGCTGGCAGCGCCGTCCTTCTGCGTGCGTTGCGTCACCATGCGACGTCGGTGAGCTTGCGACGAGACGTTCTAGGGCACCAGCAGGTCGTCGAAGCTCATCCGCACCGGCGTGTTCTTAGCGTCGGCCGGTAGCTCTGGGCACGCAGCCCCACCCCGCCGGCGCCTACAGCGCGGTCTGGGTGTCGCTGCGCGTCAACTGCCAGTCGCCAGGCTCGCTGGTGTCGGCTGGCCAGGCCTTCACCCGCAGGCTGGTCGGCGCGG
>JALZLF010000030.1 GCA_030858865.1 Actinomycetota bacterium
GTCGCCATCTGCGCGGCACTGGCCTCAGCCTGCGCGGGCACGTCCCGCTGTTCGGCGGCCCTTCCTGCCTGATCCCCACCCTCCGGGCCGCCAAGTTCGGCGGCCCTCTCCCGGGCCTTCTTGGCGCGCATGGCGGCGGCCTTGGCCTTGGCCCGCTCGGCCTTTGCCTTGGCGGCAGCAGCCTTGTCGACCGGCTCCACCGGCGCATCAGCGGCAACCGGCTGCGCCGCATCCCCGTCGCCGTCGGCCTTGTGCTCGACCGGCTCCTTGGCGCCCGGCCACGGCTTGGCCTCCCGCGTGGTCAGCAGGAACTCCTTGCGCAGCGGCCAGCCCTCGAAGTTCTCGATCGTCAGGATGCGCGGCAGGATCCCGGGATGGCCCTCGAAGTCGATGCCGAACATGTCGTAGGTCTCGCGTTCGTGCCAGTTGGCACCCCGGTACAGACCGGTCAGCGTCGGCATCACCGGCTTGGAGCGGCCGCCCGGCGCCATCGTGCGCAGGGTGAGCTTGTGCCGGTACGCCACGGAGTACAGGTGCACGACGACCTCGAAGCCGTCGTCGCCACGATCCACCGCCGACAAGAAGTCGAAGAAGTCGCAGGCCAACGCCGGGTCGTCCCGGCAGAGGCGGGCGGCATCGACCCAGGTCTGCGGCGCGACGGTCGCGGTGAGCTGCCCGTAGGCGACGGTGGCGTCAGCCAGCCGGCTCTCCAGCCGGCTGCGCAGATGCCGGGCCATGGCCTCGGCGGTCATCGGCTCCTTGGAGCCGGCGGCGGGGACCCCCGCGCCGGCGCCGGCCGTCGCTGCGATGGCCATCGCGGCTACGCCGGGTCGTCCGCGGGGTGACGGGTCGGATCGCCGCCGCCCACCACGATCGGGGTGCGGGCCTCGCGCTCGGCGTAACGCTCCTTCAGCGACTCCTGCCCGATCATCTCCTGCAGCTTGATGATGCCCTCAAGCAGGGCCTCCGGCCGGGGTGGGCAGCCGGGCACGTAGACGTCGACTGGCACGATCTGGTCGACACCCTTGGTGACCGAGTAGCTGTCCCAGTAGGGCCCGCCGCAGTTGGAGCAGGAACCGAAGCTGATGACGTACTTGGGCTCGGGCATCTGGTCGTAGAGCCGCTTGAGTGCGGGCGCCATCTTGTCGGTCAGGGTGCCGGCGACCACCATCAGGTCGGCCTGGCGAGGGCCATGCGCGAAGGGGATCACGCCGAGGCGCATGAAGTCGTGGCGCGCCGTGGAGGTGGCGATGAACTCGATGGCGCAGCAGGCTAGGCCGAAGTTCATGACCCACAGGCTGTACTTGCGCCCCCAGTTGAGGACGAACTTCAGCGGCTGCGGGACGTCGACCTTGTCGACTAGACCCACTTCAGGACCCCCTTCTTGAACTCGTACGGCAGCGTGATCGTGACGAAGAACAAGAACACCAGCATCGACCCGAGCATGAATCGCTGGACGTCGGCGCCGGCGTTGCCCAGCTGTACCGCCCACGGGAAGATGAACAGCGTCTCCACGTCGAACACGACGAACATGAAGGCGAACATGTAGTAGCGGATGTGCGTCTGCGACCAGCCCTGGCCAACGGGGTCCAGCCCGCACTCATACGTTGACAGCTTGGCGCCGTACTTCTTGTCCGGCCGCACCAGGCGGCTCAACGTGAAGGCGACGGCCACAAGGCCGATCCCCGCGACGATGAGCGCGAGCACCGTCGCGTACTGCTGGTAGTAGAGGGCCATGACGCTCCTTGCGGCGGTGCACACCCTCGCCCGCCTGAGACATCCGACGCGGCGCGAGACCCGTTGTCGCTGGTCCGGCGCTCCCGCGACAGTGTACGTGCGCGCGGCCCGGCGCCCCAAACAATGCCGCCGGGTGCACCTGCCGCCGCGGTCGCGGTCGCTTGTCGATGATCCACAGTCTCTCAAGCATGTTGCGGTAGGGATTTGTGGTTGTTCTGGCTGGCGCCGGCACGGCGGCGGGCGTCAGGCGGCGCGGGAGGCGGCGTGGTCGGCCAGGAACGCCAGTCCGGTCAGGGCGGGGGCCTCGGCGGCGGCGCGGGACAGACGCTCCAGCGCCTGCTTGGCCTGGGCGGCCTCCAGACGGGCCGCGTCGCGGGCGAGGTCCAAGGCCGGATGGCTGCGCAGCAGGCCCAGCACGACGGTCACGTGCTCGTCGGTCGGGTCGTCCAGCAGCGCCGCCAGCTTGGAGTTGGGCCCCTCCTGCTCCAGCGCGAGCAGGAGGGGCAGGGTGCGCACCCCCTCACGCAGGTCTATGCCGGCGGGCTTTCCCGCTTCGCCCTCGCTGGCAACGTCCAGGACGTCGTCGGCGAGCTGGAAGCTCATCCCCAGATGCCAGCCGAACTCGGTCAGCACCTCGATGTCGTCGCGGGGCTGACCCGACAGCAGCGCACCGAGCCGGCACGACGACGCGATCAGCGACGCGGTCTTCTCCCGGATGACGCGCAGGTAGTGGTCGCGGTCTGCGACCACCGGTGCGGCGTGGTGCAGCGCCGCCGCACCCGAACCCTGGACCTCGCGGATCTGGCCCTGGCACAGGTCGGCGATGGTGCGGGCCATGATCTGGGTGACCTCGACGCCCAGCCCGGCGGACAGCTCCGAGGCGCGAGCCAGCAAGAAGTCGCCGGTGAGGATCGCCACGGTGTTGGACCACTTGACGTGTGCGGCCGGCGCGCCGCGGCGGACGTCGGCGGCGTCGATGACGTCGTCGTGGTACAGCGTCGAGGCCTGCACCAGCTCGACGACGACGCCGGCGTCGACCAGGTCGGCGTCGGTGGGGTCGGCGCCGCCGACCATCCCCGACAGCAGCACCAGCATCGGCCGGAAGCGCTTCCCGCCTGCCTCCACCAGGTAGCGGGAGGCCTCCTCGACGAGTGGCAGCTCGGCTGCCACCACCTCGCGTATCCGCGCCTCGACCAACGCCAGACCCGGCCGCAGATCGACACCGCGCTCCGCGCCCTTGCGGGCCAGCGCGTCGACGGCGGCTTGCGAGATGGCCATGGCTAGCCCGCGAACGAGGCGGCCTGGCTGGCCAGGTCGACGAAGAAGCCGGGGAAGATGCCAAGGACGACGACCGTTGCGGCAGTGGCCACCAGGCCGGTGATCAGCCCGGCCGTCAGATCAAGGGGCGGGTCCAGGTCGGCGCCAGCCGGCTCTTCGTCCATGAACATCGTCACGATGACACGGACGTAGAAGAAGGCGGCGATGACGCTGGAAATCACCGCTACCACGACGAGGGAGGACAGGCCCGCCTCGATCCCGGCACGGAACACCGCGAACTTGGCCGTGAACCCGGCGGTAGGCGGGATGCCGGCCAGCGACAACAGGAACAGCGCCAACATCCCAGCCGGCACCGGGTAGCGGCGACCGATTCCGCGTAGGTCGTCCATCGCCATGGCCTTGTGGCCGCGCCGCTCGAGCAGCGCCAGCACCCCGAACGAGCCAAGGCTCATCAGCGCGTAGATGAGCAGGTACAGCAGCACGCCGCTGACGCCGTTGCGGCTGACCGCCAGCAGACCGATGAGCACGTAGCCGGCGTGGGCGACCGCCGAGTAGCCGAGCATGCGCTTGAGGTCGTTTTGAACCACGGCCAGCACCGCGCCGCCCAGCATCGTCAGCACCGCGATCACCCAGAAGACCGGGGCCCACGACCAGCTCAGCGCGGCGAAGCCCCCCACGAAGACCCGTACGAAGGCTGCGAAGGCTGCCGCCTTGGTGGCAGCGGCCATGAAACCGGTCACCGGCGTCGGTGCGCCCTGGTAGACGTCGGGGGTCCACATGTGAAACGGCACCAGCGCCGTCTTGAAGCCGAAGCCGACGAGCAGCAGCGCCATCGCGGCCAGGGTCAGGCCGCTGTTGACGGTCAGGACGCTGAAGGCCTCCCCGGCCTCGGCGATGTTGGTGGAGCCGGTGACGCCGTAGACCAGCGCCACGCCGTACAGCAGCAGCGCCGAGGAGAACGCCCCCAGCAAGAAGTACTTGAAGGCCGCTTCCTGGCTGCGCAGGTCCCGTCGTGCGAAGGCGGTCAGGATGTACAGCGACAGCGACAGGATCTCGATCGAGATGAAGACCATGATCAAGTCGGCGCTGGCGGCCAGCAGCGTCATCCCGGTGGCGGCGAACAACAGCAGCGGGTAGTACTCACCGCGGTGGATGCGCCGGTCCTCGGCGTAGCTGTAGCCCAGCGGCACCGTGATCAGCCCGGCGAGGCAGATCGTGAAGCGGCTGAACAACGCCACACCGTCGACGGCCACCATGTCGCCGATCACGCTCTGGGTCGCGACCAGCGGCAGCTGCGCGCCGGCGCTGTCCACGGCGATGATCCCGCCCGCGTAGGTCGCCCACTGCCAGGCGGTGACCCCGAGGCCGCCGATGAAGCCCAGCGACGTGATGATCGCGCTCAGCATCCGGGGCCGGTCGCGCCAGATGGCCGTCAACGCGAACTGGGTGACACCGGCCAGCCCGACCAGCGCGCACAAGACCACGTTGCCGGTCTGCAGGGCGGCGAAGACCGCCCCCGACACCAGGACGCCGAACGCCACGAAGGACGCCTGGAGGCGTTGGGGACCTGCCGCGTCGAGCAGCAGCGCCAGAATGCCGACTCCGAACAGCACCAGCTCGGGGCTGATCGCCGCCCACGCGATGTCGGGGATGTCGACGGGCAGCGTGTCGGCCTGGGCCAGGACCGTCATCGCCGGCACCTACTCGCCTTCCTGTGCGGCGGCGGTTGCGGCGGCGACGTCGGCGCGCTGGATCACGTCGGCGACGACCGCGGAAACCGACGGGTTGATGCGGTCGTACAGCGGCTTGGGATACAGCCCGATCGCGAGGATCAGCGCCACCAGCGGCACCATGATCGCGATCTCACGGGGGCGCAGGTCGCGCAGACCGACCGCCAGCCCCTCGACGGGACCGTGGAACATGCGCTGGTAGGGCCACAGCAGGTACAGAGCGGCCAGGATCACGCCGAAGACGGCCGCCACCGCCGCCCATGGCACCGTCTGGAAGGCACCAAGCAGAATCGGGAACTCGCCGGTGAACCCGTTGAGCCCGGGCAGGGCGATCGAGCTCATGACCACGACCAGGAAGATCCCGCCGAACACGGGGGTGGCCCGCAGCAGCCCGCTGTAGCCGGCGATCTCGCGGCTGTGGGTGCGGTCATACAAGAAGCCGATGAGCAGGAACAGCGCGCCGGTCGACAGGCCGTGGTTGACCATCTGCACCACGGAGCCCGCGGCCCCGGTGGGGTGCAGCGCGAAGACGCCGATCACCACGAAGCCAAGGTGCGCGACAGACGAGTAGGCGACCAGCCGCTTGATGTCGCGCTGCATCATCGCCACCAGCGCCCCGTACAGCACGCCGACGACCCCCAGCGCCAGGAGAAGCGGCGCGAAGCGCTGGGTCGCCTCGGGGAAGAACGGCAACGAGTAGCGCAAGAAGCCGTAGCTGCCGATCTTCAGCATCACGGCCGCCAGCACCACCGAGCCGACGGTCGGCGCCTCGGTGTGCGCGTCGGGCAGCCAGGTGTGGAATGGAAACAGCGGCACCTTGATGGCGAAGGCCGCGAAGAAGCAGGCGAACAGCAGCGCCTGCTCGGTGGAGGTCAGCGGAACCGCCAGCAGCTCGGAGTAGCCGAACGACTGCGCCCCGCCCTTGAAGTACAGGTAGAGGATCGCCACCAGCATGAACAGCCCGCCGACCAGCGTGTAGAGGAAGAACTTGACGGCGGCGTAGCGCCGGTTGGCGCTGCCCCAGATGCCGATGAGCGCGTACATCGGCACCAGCATGGCCTCGAAGAACACGTAGAACAGCACCAGGTCCAGCGCCAGGAACACCCCGACGAGCGCGGCCTCCATGCTGAGCAGGCAGGCGTAGTAGCCCTTGACGCGCTCGGATTGCTCCCAGCCGGCCAGCAGCGTCAACGGCATGATGAACGTCGTGAGCAGGACCAGGAACAGCGAGATGCCGTCCACACCCAGCCGGTAGCTGATCCCCCACTGCGGGATCCACGCGGCGGACTCCTGCAACTGGAAGCCCGCCTGGGCCTGGAAGCGGGCCAGAACCAGGAGCGAAACGACGAACGCGACCACGCTGCCGAGCATCGAGACCGTCCGGATCGCCGATCGAGCCGTCGCCGGAAGCAGCGACACGAGCACCGCCGAGACGGCGGGGATCGCGATCAGCAGCGTCAGCAGCGGCAGCGACTGCATCACCACCCCAGCCCGGCGCCAAGGAACATGACCGTCACCAGCACGGCGCCCGCGAGAACCGCCAGGACGTAGCTGCGCACGAAACCGGTCTGCAGCCGCCGTGTGACCGACGCCAGCCCACCGGTCGCGCGCGCCGACCCGTTGACCAGGCCGTCGATACCGACGCGGTCGAATGTCGACAGCCCGCTGGCCAGCATCCGCCCGGGCACCATGACCACCGTCTCGTAGAACCGGTCGACAGAGAACGCGCGCTGCGCCGCGCCGGCCAGACCTGCCGTCGGCGCCGGGCGGGTCCAGCGGCGCCCGTAGGCCAGCACCGCCGCGGCGAGCCCGACAACGGCGGCCGCGACCACCAGCGTGATCGCAAGCCCCTCGGCCAGAAACGGCGTCTCGCCTGCGTAGCGCTGGACGCTGGGTTGCAGCCAACCGTGCAGGAAGCCGGTCTCGGGGTTGATGTTGATCAGCCCGCCGAGCGCGGACAGCACGGCAAGTACCAGCAGTGGCAACGTCATCGACGCTGGCGACTCGTGCGGGTGGAGCGCTGCGCCGTCGCCGTCGGCCTGCCAGCGCGGCGAGCCCATGAAGATCAGATAGAACCAGCGGGCCATGTAGAAGGCGGTGAGTCCGGCGACGATGGCGCCGAGCACCCAGATCGGTTGCGCCCCGGGGGTGTCGGCGGCCGCGGCGAGGATCTCTTCTTTCGACCAGAACCCTGACAGCGGCGGCAGCCCGGCGATCGCCAGGACGCCGACCAACGAGGTGATCGCCGTGACCGGCATCACGCGCAGCAGCCCTCCCATCCCCCAGACGTCGGTGCGGTTGGCCATCGCGTGCATCACCGAGCCGGCGGCCAGGAACAGCAGCGCCTTGAAGAAGCCGTGCGTCAGCAGGTGGAAGATGCCGGCAACCTGGTCGCCGAGGCCAACGGCGATGAACATGTACCCGAGCTGGCTGATCGTGGAGTAGGCCAGGATCTTTTTCAGGTCACGCTGCGCGCAGGCGATCAGCGCGGTCACCAGTGCGGTGATCACCCCGACCCAGGCGACCAGCAGCCCCCACTGAGGTACCAGTGCCCACAGCGGTGAGGTTCGCGCCAGCAGGTACACCCCGGCGGTGACCATCGTCGCCGCGTGGATCAGCGCCGACACCGGCGTCGGGCCCGCCATCGCGTCGGGAAGCCAGACGTACAAGGGGATCTGCGCGCTCTTGCCGGTCGCGCCGACGAACAGCAGCAGGCAGATCGCCACGGCGGTGACCGACCCGACGCCCAGCACCGTCTGCGCCTCGGGCAGAACCTGCCTGAAGTCCAGCGAGCCGAAGGCGAAGAAGATCAGGAACATCGCGATCATGAATCCGACGTCACCGATCCGGTTGACGACGAACGCCTTCTTGGCGGCGGTGGCGTAGTCGCGGTTCTCGAACCAGAAGCCGACCAGCAGGTAGCTGCACAGGCCCACCAGCTCCCAGCCAACGAACAGCGTCAGAAACGACGAGCCGAGCACCAGGATCAGCATGGACGCGGCGAACAGGTTCAGGTAGGCGAAGAAGCGTGGATAGCGCTCGTCACCCCGCATGTAGCCCAGCGAGTAGATGTGGATCAACAGCCCGACCCAGGTGACCAGCAGCAGCATCACCGAGGCAAGGGGATCAACCAGCAGCGCCCAGTCCACCCGCAGGGAACCCGCCGAGATCCACGTCCCCATGGTGCGCACGAAGGTGCGGCCCCCTTCGGGCTGGCTGCCGAGGAAGGCGAACACCGCCGTGGAGGCGACGGCGCTGTAGCCCATGGCGGCGATGGCCACGGCGGCGGACACGCGACCGAGCCGCTTGCCGAACAGCAGCAGCAGGCCGGCGGACACCGCGGGCACCACGGGGATCAGCCAGGCCAGGTCGACCGGCGACCCACCAGGGGCGGTCATGACCTGGGTCAGCGGCACGGCCCCTTCAGACGCTGCCAGCACGAAGCTCAATCGCCCACCTCTGTCATGACCGCAGCGTGTCGACGTCGTCGGCGTCGGTGGACGCCTTGAGGCGGAACAGATTGACGATGAGCGCCAGCCCGACGGTGACCTCGGCCGCGGCGACGACCATGACGAAGAAGGACAGCACCTGGCCTTCGAGGTTGCCGTTGATGCGCGAGAACGTGACCAGCGTCAGATTCACGCTGTTGAGCATCAGTTCGACACACATGAACATCACGATGATGTTGCGGCGCACGAGAACGCCGACCACACCGATGGTGAACAGCGCCGCGGCGAGCAGCAGGTAATAGCCGGCGGGCACGACCATCTAGACCTCCCCGCTGGCGTCGGCGCGGTAGGCCCCGACGGGCTCCGCTTTCAGTGACAGCGGATCGTCGACCAGGTCCTCGGGACGCTCGTACTTGCGTCCGAGCACCATCGCGCCGAGCGCCGCGATGACCAGCAGCACGCTGGTGACCTCGAACGGCCACACGTACTCGCCGAACAGCAGCGCGCCGACGCCCTGGGTGTTGCCCTGCTCGTTGGCCGCGGCCAGGCCCACGCACGGCATCGAGGCGGCGTCCGCTGCTGCCGCGCCGGCCCCGCTGGACGGGCAGGCCGACGACTCCCGCAGGTAGGGGCCGGCGACGCCGATTGCCAACGCCGCGAACAGCACCAGCCCGAGCACCACCGCCGCCGGACGCTGCGCGGGGATGGCGGGGTTGGCGCGCAGGTCCTGCTCGGAATCGACGCCGAGCAGCATGAGAACGAACAGGAACAGCACCATGATCGCGCCGGCGTAGACGATGACCTGCACGGTGGCCAGGAACTGGGCCTCCAGCACCGCATAGAAGACTGCGATGGTGAAGAAGTTGACCACCAGCATCAGCGCGGCATGCACGGCGTTGCGCAAGATCACCACGCACACCGCCGAACCAAGCGAGATGGCGCCGATCACGACGAAGACGAAGAACTCCGCCGTGCTCGGTTGGACCGGGGCGGCCTGCGCCAGCACGGCCAGCACGCTAGGCCCCCTTGCCCGGGTATGTCTTGGCGAAGGCGACGTCGTCAGAGGGCTCCTCGGGATGCTTGGCCCGCGGCAAGGGCGTAAACGAGGCCAGCGGTACCTGCCCCTTGTCCCCCTCGTAGTAGTCCAGCCCACGCGCCGCGACCTCGGCGTCGGTGTGCGGTGCTGGCTTCGCGCCCTCGGGCAGCGGTGCCAGCAGCTGCTCCTTGACGAAGATCAGCTCCTCGCGCGAGTCGCCCGACAGCTCGTACTCGTGGGTCATGGTCAGCGCCCGCGTTGGGCACGCCTCGATGCACAGCCCGCACAGGATGCAGCGCAGGTAGTTGATCTGATAGACGGCGCCGTAGCGCTCTCCGGGGCTGTAGCGCGCGTCCGGGGTGTTGTCGCGGCCCTCGACGTAGATCGCGTCGGCCGGGCAGGCCCAGGCACACAGCTCGCAGCCGACGCACTTCTCCAGCCCGTCAGGGTGGCGGTTGAGCACGTGGCGTCCGTGGAACCGCGGCTGCGGTTCCCGCTTGGTGTTCGGGTACTCGGTTGTGACGGGCGGGCGGAACATCGTCTTGAAGGTCAGGCCGAAGCCCTTGCGGAATGCGGTGAACACGTTAGACACCGGCCTTGTCGCTGGAGGATTCCAGGGCTCGCGGGTCGTCGGAGGCAGAGCTCGGCCGCAGGCGGCCGTCACCGCGGCCCTCGTTCTCCGAGGGTGGCGGTTTGCTGGCGAACAGCGGTGCGACCAGCGACAGCGCGATCGCCACGCCGAGGACGACCAGCGCCACGCCGCGGCCCGTCTCGGTCAGGCCCTGCTGGCGCAGCGTGACCGCGAAACCGGTGGCCAGGACCCACAGCAGCGCCAACGGCAGCATCACCTTCCAGCCGAGGTCCATCAGGCGGTCGTAGCGGAATCGCGGCAGCGTCCCGCGCAGCCAGACGAACACGAAGACGAACACGAACACCTTCACCACGAAGTAGACCAGCCCCAGCAGCGCGCCTGGGAAGGTGCCCTCGAGGCCGAACAGCGGGCCACTGGGACCACCCAGGAAGGCGGTGACCGTCACGGCCGACACGGTGATGACGTTCATGAACTCGGCGAGGAAGAACATCGCGAACTTGGCACCCGAGTATTCGGTCACGAAGCCCGCGACCAGCTCGCCCTCCGCCTCCGGCAGGTCGAACGGCGGACGCTGCGTCTCGGCGATGACCGCGACGAAGAAGATCACGAAAGCTGGTGCCATGGGCACGATGTTCCACGCTGGGATGGCGCGCAGGATCTCGCCGAGCACAGGGATGTCGACGCCGGCGAGGCGCGCCGACTGGGCGGCCACGATCTGCGACGACTGCAGCGTGCCGTTGTAGACGAACACCGCGGCCAGCGACAGACCCATTGCCAGCTCGTAGGAGACCATCTGGGCGCTGGAACGCACGCCGCCCAGCAGCGGGTACTTCGAGCCCGACGACCAGCCGGCGAGCACGATGCCGTAGACGCCCAGCGAGCTCATCGCCAGGATCCACAGCAGTCCGATGTTGGGGTCCCAGACCTGCAACGAAACCTGGCGCCCGGCCAGCTCGAAGGTCCCGCCGAAGGGTATGACGGCGAAGGTCATCAGCGCCACGACCGCCGACACGAACGGCGCGGCGAGGTAGACCAGCCGGTCGACGTTGCCCGGAGTGATGTCCTCTTTGAAGAACAGCTTCGCCCCGTCGGCCAAGGTCTGCATGAGCCCTGCCGGGCCGAGCCGGTTGGGGCCGACCCGCGACTGCATCTTGGCAACGATCCGGCGCTCACCCCAGATCAGCAGGGCGGTGCCGACCAGCCACAGCGCGAAGGCCACGACAGCCTTGGCCACGATGATGGCGACATCGACTGCATCCATACCTGGCTAATCCCTCCCGGGGCCGTCGTGGGATGGGGCGAGTGGCTCAAGGGCCACGCGCAAGGGGGCGCCGTGCGCGACCAGCGTCGCCGCGGACACGCCACTGGACGGACCGGGCACCACCACAACGCCGGGTGCGACGTCGGCGGTCACGGTCGCCGGCAGCTCCACGCTGGCGGCGTCGCCGACCAGGCGGACAGAGCCACCCTGCGCGAGCCCGATGCGACGCGCGTCCTCGGCGTTGACCCACACCGTGACCGCAGGGGCCGTTTCCTTGAGCGCCTTGGCCCCCAGCAGCATGGTGCCGTCGCCGAGCAGCGAATCGATCACGACCACGTCGAAGGAGTCGGAGTCACCGGCCGGGCGGTCAACGGGGTCGTGGTCGGGATCGCCCAGCGCGCGCAGCCGCTCGGTGGCGCGGACCCCCACCTCCATCAGCGGTGCCGCCTCCCGGCGGACGTCGGCGGCGGTCTCCCAGCCCAGATCCGTTCCCAGCACCAGGGCGAGCTGGCGGGTGATGTCCCAGTCGAGCTGCGCCAGCCCCTGCGCTGCAACCAGCGAAGCGAACGGCTGGCGCCGGCCCTCCCAGGTGGTGAAGGACCCCACGCGCTCCTGCGGCGACATCGCGGGGAACACCACGTCGGCGAACTCGCTTGACTGCGTCGGCAGCAGGTCCTGCACGATCACGGTGTCGGCTCGTTCCAGCGCCGCCCGCGCCAGCCGGGGGTCCTCGAAGTCGCGCACAGGGTCGACGCCGACCAGGTACAGCGCTTTGAGATGGCCGTCGGCGGCGGCCCGCAGCATCTCTGCGGTGTCCATGCCGGGTGTTTCGGGCATCCGCTGCCAGACCTGGCTCACGGGACCAGGGTCGGCGGCCTTGCGACCACCCGGCAGCAGCCCCGGCATCAGCCCCGCGTCGAGGGCGCCTCGAGCGCCGTTGCGCCGGGGCACCCACGCGAAGGCGACGTCGCGTGCTGTGGCCAGTCGACCCGCGGCCCGCAGGGCGCCGGGGGACGCAGCCAGGCGCTCACCGGCCAGGACCACGACCCGTTGCCCCGCGGCCGCCAGCGCCTCGATCACGTCGTTGAGGTCGCCACCCTCGCCTGGAACACCTGGTCGTGACAGTGCCTCCAGCGCGTCGGCCTCACCGCCCGCGGCGGTCTGCACCCACCGCCACGCGATCTCGGACAACGACCCCCGCACGGGCCCGACGACGACGATCTTCTGGCGGCTGCGGCGCCACGCCTTGCGCAGCCGCAGGTACAGAATCGGTACTTCCTCCTGGGGATCGAGCCCGGCCACGACCACCACGTCGGCGTTCTCGACGTCGTGGTAGGTCGGTCCGACGCTGCCGGCCACGGCTGACAGGACGTCGCGCTCCTCAGCCGTGCGCGGGCGCAGCCGGAAGTCGACGTTGTCGGTGCCCAGCACGTTCCGGCTGAACTTCGACAGTGCGTAGGCGTCCTCGTCGGTCAGCCGGCCGCCGGTGATCACGCCGACGGCCGTCGGTCCGTCGCCGTCGATCGCGGCTTGCAGACCGGCCGCGGCCTTGCGCAGCGCCGTCCCCCAGGACGTGGCCCGCAACCCCTCGACCTCGTCTCGGACGATGGGAGTGCGCAGGCGGTCGCCAGCGGCAACGTACTCGTAGCCGAAGCGGCCCTTGTCGCAGTTCCACATCTCGTTGACGGCCATGTTCTCCGCCGCCAGCTGCCGCTGGATCTCTCCGCGCCGGACGTCCACGCGCAAGTTGCATCCCGCCGAGCATTGGTTGCACACCGACGGGTGGCTGGTCAGGTCGAACGGCCTCGCCTTGAACCGGTAGCTGGAAGCGGTCAGCGCGCCGACGGGGCAGATCTGCACGACGTTGCCGGAGAAGTAGCTGGAGTACGGCTCGTCTTCGTAGATCGCGACCTGCTCCAGCGCGCCGCGCTCGAACAGCTCGATGAAGGGGTCGCCGGAGATCTCCTGCGAGAAGCGGGTGCAACGAGCGCACAGCACGCAGCGCTCGCGGTCCAAGGCGACCTGCGCGGAGATGGGGATCGGCTTCTGGTAGCGGCGCTTGTCGTCGTGGAACCGGGATCCCTCTGGACCGTGGGCCATGGTCTGGTCCTGCAGCGGGCACTCCCCGCCCTTGTCGCACTGGGGGCAGTCCAGCGGATGGTTGATGAGCAGGAACTCCAGCACACCCTCCTGAGCCTGCAGCGCGACCTGCGAGGTGCGGTGGGTCCGCACCACCATCTGATCCGTGCAGGTCGTGGTGCAGGAGGTGAACGGCTTGCGCTGCCCCTCGATCTCCACCATGCACTGGCGGCAGGCGCCGATGGGGTCCAGCAGCGGGTGGTCGCAGAAGCGTGGCACCGTGATGCCCAGCTTCTCCGCCGCACGGATCACCAGCGTGCCCTTGGGCACGTCGAGCTCACGTCCGTCGATGGTGACGTGCACCAGGTTGGTCCGGTTCTCGGTATCGGTCACGACCGGGCTCCTGCCAGCGGCGGACGGTCATGCCCGGAGTTGCGGGTCACGGCACCCGCGTAAGCGCCAATGCCGGCATGGGGCTTCCCGTGGTCGATGAGGTGCTCGTACTCCTCGCGGAAGTACTTGAGGCTGGCTTTGATCGGGCTCACAGCCCCGTCGGCCAGCGCGCAGAAGGCCCGCCCGAAGATGTTGTCGCAGATGTCGTCCAGCGTCTGCAGGTCTTCGGTGCGTCCCTGGCCGTCGAGGATGCGCTGCAGGATCTGGGACAACCAGAAGGTGCCCTCACGGCATGGCGTGCACTTGCCGCAGGACTCGTGCTCGTAGAACTTGCTCCAGTTCAGCACGGCGTCCACGACGCTGGTGCGGTCGCTGAACATCATCATCGCGCCGGTGCCCAGCAGCGAGCCGGCCTCGGCGACGGCGTCGAAGTCCATCGCGATGTCGAAGTGGTCGGCGGTGAGCAGCGGGGTGGACGACCCGCCGGGTGCCCAGAACTTGAGGTTGCGTTCGGGCAGCATCCCTCCGCAGGACTTTTCGACGATGGTGCGGGCGGGGGTACCAAGCGGCCATTCGTAGTTGCCCGGGCGCTGAACTTCGCCGGAGACGCAGAACAGCTTGGGGCCCGGCGACTTCTCGGTGCCCATGGAGCGAAACCAGTCGACGCCCTGCTCGAGGATGCACGGCACGGTGGCGATGGTCTCGACGTTGTTGACCACCGTCGGGCTGGCGTACAGCCCGGCCACCGCGGGAAACGGCGGGCGCAGCCGGGGTTGGCCACGGCGACCCTCGAGCGCGTCGAGCAGCGCGGTCTCCTCACCACAGATGTAGGCACCGGCGGCGTAGTGCAGGGTCACGTCGAAGTCGAAGCCCGACCCCAGGATGTCCTTGCCGAGCCAACCCTCGGCGTAGGCCTCGGCGATGGCCTCCTCCAGGCGCACGCCGGGCCACAGGTACTCGCCGCGCAGGAAGATGAAGGAGCGGTGGCAGCTCAGCGCCCGCGCGGCGATGATCATCCCCTCCAGCACCAGGAAGGGATCGCGCTCCATCAGCTCGCGGTCTTTGAAGGTGCCCGGCTCGCCCTCGTCGGCGTTGACCACCAGATACACGGGCCTGCCGAGGTCCTGCGGCACGAAGCCCCATTTCACCCCGGTCGGGAAGCCGGCGCCTCCGCGACCGCGCAGGCCGGACGCCTTGACGGCCTCGAGGACCTCGGCGGGCGCCATGTCCATTGCCGCGCGCAGTCCCGCGAAGCCACCACTGGCCAGGTAACCCGCCAGCGTGTGGCCGTCGGCGAGGTCGTAGCGCTTGGACAGAACGGCAACGGGCTCGGCTGTGCTCACTGCTCCACCGGTCGGTCGTCGCGGTCGTTCGCGGCGTCGGTCGGCTCGTCGCGCTGCTGGCTGGCGGCCGCATAGTCGTGCTCGCCGCCACCTGAGTCCGGCTCCAGCCCCTCGGGGCCACGCTCCTCGGCGCCGCCGCCGGCAGGCGCCTCAGCGACGACGGTCTCCGAGACCACGCCCGGCCCCGCGTCGTCGGTCGGCGGTGCGGCGTCGTTCGCCGTCGTCTGATCCGGGATGACCCCCGGCTCGGTGGCGTGCCGAGGGCCGAGCCCGGCGAGGCGGTACTCCACGTCGCGGATGCCGGGCGACGGATACCCCCTGGTCGGCGGCGGCAACGCAACCGGTGCGCTCCCGCTTGCCGCCGCACGAGCGCTGTCGCGCAGCTTCTCGACGAGTTCGACCGCCTTGTCGGGGTCCACGCACTCGTAGTTGAAGTAGTCGACCGTCACCACGGGCGCACCCTCGCAGTTGCCGAGGCACTCGGCATGTTCAAGGGTGATGGCGCCGTCGGCCGTCGTCTGGTTGTGGCCGACGCCGAGGTGGGTCGCCAGGCCGTCATAGACCTCCTGCGCGCCGCGTACCTTGCACGAGAAGTTGGTGCACACACTGACCAGATGGCGCCCCATCGGGGCGCGCTTGTACATCGAGTAGAAGGTCGCCACGGCCATGACCTCGGCCTTGGTCAACGCCAGCAGCCGGGCGCACTCGGTGACCCCGTCGTGGCTGATGTAGCCGTCCTGCGCCTGCACCAGATGCAGCAACGGCAACAACGCCGAACGCCCTTCGGGATACCGCCCGACCAACCCCTCGGCCTTCTCCCTCAGCTCCACAGAGAACACCGACGCCTACCTCTCCGCCAAGAGACAGGAGCGCACGCCACGTCGGGGTGTGGGGCGATGAACCTCGGCCGGAGGCGACTCGGGGTAGGGGTCCCCGCTGAGCTGGAGGGCGAGGTTCGTCGCTCCCCGGGCGAATGCGGCGAGCGCGGTCACCGGTCGACTCCGCCCATTACAGGGTCCAAGCTCGCAACGGCCGCGATCACGTCGGACACCGTCAGCCCGTGCGTCAGGGCCGGCAGCGTCCCGATGTGGATGAAGGAAGGGTCGCGCACCTTCACCCGGTAAGGCTTGTTCGTGCCCGACGAGGTGACGTGGTAGCCCAGCTCGCCTCGTGGTGACTCCACGGCGACGTACACCTGGCCGGAGGGCACCGTGAAGCCCTCGGTCACCAGCTTGAAGTGGTGGATCAGGGCCTCCATGGACTGGCCCATGATCTTGCCGACGTACTCCTTGGTGTTGCCGATGCCGTCGGGGCCGAGCCCGAGCTGCGCGGGCCAGCCGATCTTGCGGTCGGCGACCATCACCGGTCCCTCGGGGAGGGTGTCCAGCGCCTGGCGGACGATCGACAGCGACTGGCGCATCTCGCCGAGGCGGAGCTGGTATCGCCCGTAGGCGTCGGCCGTGTCGGCGGTGATGACGTCGAAGTCGTACTGCTCGAAGCCGCAGTAGGGGTGGGACTTGCGCAGGTCGTGCGCCACTCCGGCGCTGCGCAGGATCGGTCCGGTGACGCCAAGGTCCAGGCACTGCTCGGCACTGAGCACGCCGACACCCTTGTTGCGCTCGATCCAGATCGGGTTCTCGGTGAGCAGATCCTCGAACTCGTCGATGCGCTTGGCCATCGTCGTCAGCAGCGTGCGGACCCGACCCTCGAAGCCCTCGGGCAGGTCCATCGCCAACCCGCCCGGGCGGATGTAGGCGTGGTTCATCCGCAGGCCCGTGACGTACTCGAGGAAGTCGAGGATGCCCTCGCGCTCGCGGAACCCGAAGATCATGGCCGTGGTGGAGCCCAGCTCCAGGCCCGACGTCGCCAGCCACACCAGGTGGCTGGAGATCCGCTGCAGCTCGGTGAGCATCACGCGAATGGCCTGCGCGCGCGGCGGAACGTCGTCGGCGACGCCCAGCAGCTTTTCCACGGCCAGGCAGTACGCGAGCTCGTTGAACAGCGGCGACAGGTAATCCATGCGGGTGACGAAGGTGACGCCTTGCACCCACGGGCGGTACTCGGTGTTCTTCTCGATGCCGGTGTGCAGGTAGCCGATGACCGCCTGGTTGTCGACGACGGTCTCCCCGTCGAGGGTCAGCAGCATGCGCAGCACGCCGTGGGTCGACGGGTGCTGCGGGCCCATGTTGATGACCATGAGGTCGTCTTCGACGACGTCAGGCAGCTCCTGCCAGTCGCCGCCGACGACGGTGTGCTCGGACGCGACGGCAGGCGTCAGCCGCCGGCCGGCCTCGGGCTCGTCGGCGTCCTGCCAGCCGGCGCCGGAGGTGGCGGGGGTGGTGGTCTCGCTCATGGCGCGCTCATGCGTCGTTCCACTAGTAGTGACGCTGGTCGGGGGGCGGGATGGTGGCGCCCTTGTACTGCACGTCGATGCCGCCGAGGGGGTAGTCCTTGCGCAGCGGGAAGCCGTCCCAGTCGTCGGGCATCAGGATGCGCACGAGGTTGGGATGGCCCTCGAAGTGCACCCCGAAGAAGTCGTAGACCTCGCGTTCCATGAAGTTCGCCGCGCCGTACACGCCGGTCGCGGTCGGCATCGTCGGGTCGACGTCGGGCAGGTCGACGCGGATGCGGAACCGATGACCGTGGGTCAGCGAGTACAGCACGAAGTCGACTTCGATGCGCCCGGCCTCCTCGCCGAACTCATAGCTTGGCCAGCCGGTGGTCTCCTGCGAGTTCTCGGTGCGCTTGCCGCCCGGCCAGTGCACGCCCGACAGATCCGCCAGCAGCTCGCAACGCACGTCGGGCTCGTCGCGGCAGAAGGTCAACAGCTCGACGATGCGCTCCGCGGGGGCGAGCAGGGTCAGCTCGTCGCGGAAGCCACTGGGCTCCAGCATTTCGAAGGCCGCGGTGAGGCGGGTGGCCAGGGCTCGCAGGTGCGGTGGCAGCGCGATCTCGAGCTCGCCGCCGTCGATGGTCGCGGCCTGCTCACCACCGTGCATGTCACTGGTTGACCGCCCGGGGCCCGCGCCGGTCGGGCGCAGATCTTTCCCGGACTGGCCGGCGCGTCGTGTCGTCGTCGGGTCCGTCATGGTCTTGTGTCCTACCGCTTCGCTACTTGAGGACGCCATCACGCCGGAATCTGGGGCAGCTGCGTCCGCTCGTCCGCCGCTGCGTCCTCGATCGGGTCGATCCAGCCGGTGCGGCGGCGGAAGTCCCGCATCGACTCGTTCTTGCGGGGACGCTCGACGAGTTGACCGGCCTTGATCTTCTCGTGCAGCTTGAGGATGCCGTCCATCAACATCTCCGGACGAGGTGGGCAGCCTGGGACGTACATGTCCACGGGAATGATGTGGTCGACGCCCTGCACGATGGCGTAGTTGTTGAACATGCCACCGGTCGACGCGCAGACCCCCATCGAGATGACCCATTTGGGGTCAGCCATCTGGTCGTACAGGTTGCGGATCACGGGCGCCATCTTCTGGCTGACGCGACCGGCCACGATCATGAGGTCGGCCTGGCGTGGCGAACCGCGGAAGACCTCCATGCCGAAGCGCGCCAGGTCGTAGTGCGCGGCGCCTGCCGACATCATCTCGATGGCGCAGCAGGCCAACCCGAAGGTTGCGGGCCACAGTGAGCCGGCACGCGACCAGCCGACGAACTTCTCCACACTGGTCAGCAGGATGCCGCTGGGGACCTTCGTCTCTAGTCCCAATCCAGGCCTCCCCTGCGCAGGACGTAGTAATAGCTTTCGAACAGCAGCACGATGAACACGCCCATCACGGCCATGCCGTACCAGCCGAGCGAGCGCAGCGTCACCGCCCAGGGGTAGATGAACACCGCTTCGACGTCGAAGATGATGAACAACATCGCCACCAGGTAGAACTTCACCGGGAAGCGGGTGCCCCGAATGTCGGTCTCCGGCTCGGGGATGATGCCCGACTCGTAGGCGGCGCGCTTGGTGGGGTTCGGCCGGCTCGGCCCAAGGCGGGCGGAGACCAGCAGGGACAGGCCGACGAACGCGGTGGCGATGACGAACAAGACCACCAGTGGCAGGTACTCAGCGAGCACGACATATCCCCTCGGGCGTCCCCGTCGGCCAGCGCGGGCGGCGTCTTCGGAGCCGGGGGCACAGCAGCGTCGTCGGCCAGCCTAGGGGTGCGGTCCGGGGGCGACAAAAGCCTCCGGCTACTTGAGCGGTCATGTACACACCGCTACCGCCTCCGGCTACTTGAGCGGTCATGCCGCCGGCACCGCTCTGGACAGGACGTTGAC
Source organism: Actinomycetota bacterium (assembly GCA_030858865.1). Lineage (GTDB taxonomy): Bacteria > Actinomycetota > Nitriliruptoria > Euzebyales > Egibacteraceae > JACCTL01. The sequence goes on from JALZLF010000030.1 coordinate 19,171, forward strand.
CACGATGTCGATCGCGTCGCTGCTGCGCCGATCTGTCAGATGGGCCATCACGCGGAACACGACCTGCATCAGCCGCCGCCGAGGCATGCCGAACTCGGTGCAGAACCGCATCACCGCGGGATGGGCGATGATTCGCAGGAAGGTACGGCCGAGGGTGTAGTAGCCACCCCACTCGCGCGCCAGCTGCTGCTGATAACCGGCCAGGGCGGCATCGCAGCGGGTACGCAGGGCTTCGTCGGCAGCCTCGGCCGCGAATGCCGCCGCCTCGATGGCGTAGCTGATCCCCTCGCCGTTGAACGGGTTGATCATGCCGGCGGCGTCGCCGACCAGCAGGGCGCCCCGATACACCGGCGGTCTGCGGTTGTGGCCCATCGGCAAGCCCGCGCTGCGGGGACGACCGACCATGGTGTCCTTGCGGATCTCCCACTCGGCAGGAAAACCGGCGACCCAGTCGTCCAACGTCTGGCGGTAGTTGGTGGAGCGGAAGTGCGCAGAGGTGTCGATCAGCCCCCAGCCGACGTTCACCAGGCCACCGTCGAGCGGGAAGATCCACCCGTAGCCGGGCAGCAGCTCCCCGGATCTGCCCGACGAGCCGTCGCCGCCAACGCGCAGCTCGAGGAACCCCTCCATCATGTCCATCGTCGACCGGGGGCTGCGGTAGTAGGCGCGGACCGCAACGCCCATGGGTCGCGACTCGTCGCGGTGCAGGCCCAGCTGCACCGCGAAGCGGGAGCTCCCGCCGTCGCAGACCAGCAGCAGGGGTGCCCGCAGCGTGCCGCAGGCGCCGTCGGAGCGGCGGTAGGTCACGCCGGCCAGGCGCCGTTGGGACGCTGTCAGGTACACCGGCGCGGTCACCTCGGTCTGCTCCCACAGCTGGGCGCCCTGCTTGACGGCGTTGCTGGCAAGCGTGTGGTCGAACAGCGAGCGGGTTGCCGTCACCGAGTGGTTGGGCCAGTCCCGCAGACTCGGCCATGGCAGGTCGAGAACCACTCCGCCGCCGTACATCCGTAGGCCCGACTGGCGGTCCCACCCTGGCACGTTGCCCTCGGCCTCGGCCTCCAGCCCCAGCAGCTGCAAGGCCTTGACCGCTCTCGGCGTCAGGCCGTCTCCGCAGACCTTGTTCCGCGGGAAGGACTCTTTCTCCAGCAGCACGACGTCATGTCCGGCCTGAGCGAGGAAGGCCGCCGCAGCCGAGCCCGCCGGACCGGCGCCGATCACCACCGCGTCGGCGCGGGTGACTGCCTCCTCGGTGCTGCTCACGGCGCCTCCTGGATGGATGCTGCGGTCGCTGCGCCCGGGCTGCCCGCGGCGGCCGAGCCTAACATCGGGTCTTTGTGAAAGTCTTCACAAGCCAGACCGTCAGTCTAGCGCCACGGCTGCCTTGCCGCTGTCGAGATCCGCACGAACGACGGAGCGGCCAAGCGTGCGCGGCTGCCGCCGCCGACGCGGTCACACGCACACGAATGATGGGCGAGCGAGCGGCGGCGTTGTACGGCAACGCCCTAGAGTGTGGGCGGGTGTCCACGAACAGGAGGGTTCGCAATGGGCGGTGACCCGAAAGACGACGACCAGGCAAGACAGGGGCAAGGCCCGCGCGCCGAAGCCGACGACGCCACGCAGGCTGACGCCGGCTTGGAGGGCGGGGCCGGAGCCGCGCAAGAGGAGGCGACGGTCCAGCCGTTGACGACCGACCCGCTCGAAGAGCCCGACGACGCGGCCTAGCACCATGCAAGCCGATCGCAGCGGCTGCGTCGCAATCCGCTGTTCGTCGGGTTCCGCGAAACCCTGCAGGGTTCCCGGATACCAAGGCCTCAGATGCGGTTGGCATGGTGGACGGCGACGATGCCGCCCGTCAGCCGTTTCCATCGCACGCCGCGCCACCCTGCCTCGCCGAACAGCCCTGCCAGCCGTTCGGCGTCGGGCCACGCCTGGATGCTGGCCGCCAGGTAGCGATAGGCCGCGGGGTCGCTGGTCAGCAGCTTGGCTGCGGCTGGAAGCGCGCCGACGAGATAGCGCAGGTAGACCTCGCGAAAGGGCCGCCACGTCGGTTGGCTGAACTCCAGCACCACCAGGCGGCCGCCGGGGCGCACCACGCGCGCCAGCTCGCGCAGGCCGGCCACGGTGTCGGGCAGGTTCCGCAGCCCGAAGGCGATCGTCGCCGCCGACACCGAGGCGTCGGCGAGCGGCAGGCGCAGCGCGTCGCCCGTGCACCACAGCATCCGGATGGCGTCCCGATCCCGCTGGGCGCGGCGCGCGCCGGTCGCCAGCAT
>JALZLF010000041.1 GCA_030858865.1 Actinomycetota bacterium
TCACAGTCTCGGCTTCGGCTGCCAGCGCGAGAAGGATGCCGCGGTCACCAGTGGCTGCCGTTGCCAGCGCCGCCGCGTCGTACTCGGCAGCGTCATCAAACTCGCCACTGTAGTCGGCGAGGTAATCCGCCACGTCGTCGAGGTCGTCGGTGTCGGTGGCCATCCAGTCGGCCAGCAACACCCCGGTGGCGACCTTGCCTTGCTGCAGCAAGGCGAGGAACGCGTCGTGAGAGCCAGCCATCTTGTGACAGGTCCGCGCGAAGGCGAAGGCCGAGGACTCGAAGCGCTTGAGCAGCCCCGAGCGCAGCAGGCCGGCCAGCTGCAGCTCGTAGGTGTCCCCCACGCCGGTCACCCGGTAGCGCGAGGGGGCATACCGCGCTAGAGACAGCACATCCGGCTCGCCTGGTGAGCCACTCGCCGACCCGTCGAGTGCCCGCGCGAAACGGTCGAAGAAGCCTGGCAGGACGTCATCGAGGCTGTAGTCCACCTTCAGCACCCGGGGGGTCGGGAAGGTAATGGTCATCTTGCGACCATCGATGACCACCGTGTCGTTGGGGTAGTAGCGCTTGGAGTACAGCAGCGAGTACAGGTCCCACAGGCTGTTGTTCACCGGTGTGGCGGTGAGCAGCACCACGTCCTTCGGCGGCGTGCCTCCGGGCAGCAGACTCAACGCCTCGGCGCGCTGCGTGCCAGGATTGGGCAGGTTGTGCGCTTCGTCCACGACGATCATCGCGTAGTCGGCGGGATCGTTGCAACGAGACGCGACGGGTCACGTACTGCTTTGGCGCTGGCCGGACGATCGTTCTGCTCACGACCTTTGCAAGCAGCGGCACAATGAGCGACGGCAGATAGCACGCGTCCGGGAAGCCCTACGACGGAGCCAGCATGAGTGAGCAGCGGGTAGCCACGCCACACCGCCGGACCTTGGATGAGGTGCGCGCCCTCTGGGGAGACACTGACACCGCACAGTTCCGGGACGGGCTGCGGCAGGCCCGCATAGAGCAGGAGTTCGGTGCTTTCGTCTACCGCCTGCGCACCTCGGTTGGCATGTCCCGGATCGCGCTGGGTAAGCGCATCGGGCTGACGGGCGGCGAGGTACAGGGCATGGAGGAGGGCGGTGTCTCGCCGACGTTGGATCTGGCCGACCGCGTCGCTGGTGCTCTCGGCCTGCGCCTGCGTCTAGTGGCCGAGCGGGAGGCTGCGCAGGTCGGTTCCGTGGACGTCACCGTCGTGGAGAGGTAGAGAGCCAGGTATGTGACTCCACGCCGCGGTCGGCCTCAGCCGACCACCGAACGACCCGCTCGTGGTCGGCGAGGAACGCCAGCGGTTCCATCGTGCCCCCTCTGTGGAAGACAAGCGGTGTCAGAGCGTGGAGGCGACAGGCTACGGGAAGGAACCCGAGATGTCGCCGGCTTGGCAGGAGTTCCCGGCTGGCAGCGCCAGACGGGCTTACCGGTCCCGGGGGCGCAGGGCCAGTTCGACGATGCGCTGGCCGTCCATGCGCACGACCCGCAGCGTGAAGTCCTCGCCGGTCACGCTCTCGCCGGGCTCTGGGAGTCGGCCCAGCTCGGCGAGCACGAAGCCGGCCACGGTCTCGTAGTCGCCATCGGGCAGGATGGTCCCGACCTCTTCGGCCAGCTCGTCGGGGCGCAACGACCCCGGCAGGAGGATGGTGCCGTCGGGCTGGCGGCGCAGGCCGCGGTAGCCCCTGCCGGCACCCGCCTCGCGGTCGCTTTCGTCCTCGAAGTCGCCGATCAGCTCCTCGATCAGGTCTTCCAGTGCCACCAGGCCGCTGACCGACCCGTACTCGTCCACGACGATGGCCACGTGCGCGCGTTGCTCACGCATGTCGACCATCAGGTCTTCGATCGGCCGCGACTCCGGCGTCACCAGCGCCGGGCGGGCCAGGACGCCGGCGGTGGTGGTCGATCGGTTGCGGTCATCGACGCCGAGCACGTCCTTGACGTGCAGGATGCCGCGGATGACGTCAAGACTGCCGTCGTAGACGGGCAGGCGTGACCGTCCCGTGGCGCTGGCGACCCGCTCGATCTCGGCCACGTCGGCGTCGGCGGGCAGCGCCACGATGTCACGGCGGGGAATCATCGCCGCCTCGGCGTCCAGACCCGACAGATCCAACGCCCGCGACAGCAGGTGCTGCTGCTCGCGCTGCAGGATCCCATGGCGGGCGGACTCCTCGACGAGCAGCAGCAGGTCGGAGGGAGCGTGAACCTGGGCCAACTCGTCCTGCGGCTCCAGACCGAACAGCCGCACCATGGCGTTGGCCATCTCGTTGAGCGCTCGGATGGCGGGGCGGAACAGTAGCGCGAAGGCGCGGAACGGCCGGGCGATCAGCAAGGCCGAGCGCTCCGGGTGCGCGATCGCCCAGGACTTGGGCGCCATCTCGCCGATGACCATGTGAAAGAACACCACGATGGACAGCGCGATCGTGAAGGCGATGGCGTGCCGGAAGCCCGAGGGCACGCGGGCAGCCTCGAACAGGCCCTCCAGCCCGTGGGCCAGGGCCGGCTCAGCGACGGCTCCCAGCCCCAGCGACGCCATCGTGATGCCGAGCTGCGCCGCGGCCAGCATCAACGACAGCTCGCGGATGCCGGCCAGCGCGTGGGCGGCGGCACGGTCGCCGTCGGCCGCCAGCTGCTCGACGCGGGACCGGCGGGAGGCCAACAGGGCGAACTCGCCGGCGACGAAGAAGGCGTTGGCGGCCAGCAACGCCAGCGCCGCGGCGAGGGCGCCGAGGCTCACGGGGCCGTCCTTGAGTCCCGCTGCCCACGGGTAGGTGTTCGTGGGGTCGGTGTTCCCGGGATCGGGCTCGCAGCCGGGTAGGCGCCAGCGGCGCTCCCACCGGCGGGCCGAACGGTGACCAGGGCGACGGCGAGCCCGTCGAGTGCGTCCACCACCAGCGTGGCGTGGTCCAGCTCGACCCGGTCGCCGGCCGCGGGAAGCCGTTCCAGTGCTGCCATCACGAAACCGCCGACGGTGTCGTAATCGCCTTCGGGTAGTTGCACGCCGGTATCGCGTTCGAGCTCGTCGACACGCCAGAAACCCGGCGCGGTGAAGCCGCCGTCGGGGTGGTGCTGCACGGCCGGCTCCACCGGGTCATGCTCGTCGCGGATGGTGCCGACCAGCTCCTCGACGATGTCTTCCAGGGTGACGATCCCCGCCGTTCCTCCGTGTTCGTCGACGACGACGGCCAGCTGGGTGTGCGCCCGGCGCAGCTGCGCCAGCAGCGGTCCCAGCAGCGCCGTCTCGGGGACGGCCACCACCGGCTGGAGCAGTGTGCGCACCGGCGTGCGGTCGCGAGCCTCGGGCGGGACGCCAAGGACGTCCTTGGCCTGGACCACGCCCTTGACGTCGTCGAGTCCTTCGCCGACCACGGGGAAGCGCGAGTGCCCGCTGCTGGTGGCCAGCTGGCGCAGCTGTGAGCAGCTGGCGTCCCCCTGCAGCCACATCACGTGCGGACGGGCGACCATCGTGTCGCCCGCGTGGCGGGTGCGGAACTCCAGCGCACGTGACAACAGCGCGGCCTTGTCCGCGTCCAGCGTGCCCTGGCGTGACGACTCGCGGATGATCAGCGCCAGCTCCTCGGGCGACGCCCCGCCGGACAGCTCGTCGACCGGCTCGATGCCCAGGGCGCGCAGCAGCCGGTTGGAGGAACCGTCGAACAGCTTGATCAGCGGGCCGGCGACCGTGGTGTACAGCGCCGTGCTGCGAGCCAGGGCAAGCGCAAAGCGCTCCGGTTCCGCCAGGGCCAGGTTCTTGGGACCGAGCTCGCCGAGCACCATCTGACCCACGGTCGCGAGAACGAAGCCGATGGTCAGCGCCACACCGCGCGCCGCCGTCTCACCGAGCCCGGCCGCGCCGAGCAGGGGAGCGATCGCCCGACCCAGCGTCGGCTCGGCGATGTAGCCGATGATCAGCGACGTCGCCGTGATGCCCAGCTGCGCCCCGGACAGCACGAACGACAGCTGGCGCAGCACCGCCAGCGCTCGCTCACCTCGTCCGTCGCCAGCGGCGGCCGCCTCCTCGAGCTTGCCCTTGCGAACGGCAACGAAAGCGAACTCGGCTGCCACGAAGTAGCCGTTGGCCAAGATCAGCGCCAGGACGGCCAGCAGGCCAAGGGCGGTGGTCATCGGCCTCGGGGGAAGAAGGGCCCCGGATGTGGGAGGCGGAATTCGCTCGTCGGGGGGATGTGCAACGGGGTACTGGCGGGGCAGAATGGGATCTGCGACGCGACTGACGCACAGTCCGTCCCGGCCCCCCCCGGCACTGGACGTTCGTCGCAACGGGCCCTGGCTTCCCCCCGCCGGGGCCCGTTATCTTTCCCGTCAGCTTTCCGGGAGTCGGTCACGGGGTGTTGCGCTCGACGATGCGTGGCTGCGGCAGGTAGCGGGTGAACTCGTCTTCGGTCTCCACCCGGCCGTCTGGAAACCGCAGCGTGCGGGTCACGACGACGTCGAAGCCCTGGCCCGCCTCCTGGACGACCACCTCCTGGCCCCGTCGCAGGGTGTCGTTTTCCTGATACTGCGTCTGTGCGGACTGCAGGTTGCTGCGCGGGCCGGTGGTGGTCGACACCTGCACCCACTTCTTGCCGTAGAAGCTGACCGTGATCGACGTTTCCGAGTAGGAGGTCTTCACCAGGATCCCGTGCGGCGACGTGTTGGCGATCTTCAGGTCGACGGTGGGGTAGTTCAGTGTCGCCTCGCGACCTTCGGGATAGCGGCTGATGTAGTAGGAGTGGGCCTTGTGCTCCACGATGTCGTAGCCGCCGAAGTAGGCGGCGTTGTACATCGTGGTGGTGAACTGGCTGACGCCGCCGCCCACCTGCTCCACGAACTCCCCGTCAAGGATGGCACCGCCGGCCACGAATCCCTTGGCCGTCGTGCGGTCGCCGACGTAGCCGTTCAGCGAGAAGGTCTCGCCGGGCTCGATCACAGCCCCGTCGACGATGTCGGCCATGCGATGGATGTTGGTGACGCGGCTCTCACAGCAGGCGTGGTAGGTGGTGAACGACGAGACCTGCCGGCCGATGTTCAGCGCCTCGACCTCGGCCCTCGGCCGCCGCGGCTGGGTGATGTCGCCCGCCAGGACGGCGCTACGGTCCTTGCGGCGCGATGCCACCCGCTCCACCTGGCGGGCTGCCTTGGCGGCGTCGTACACAAAGCCGACCTTCCCGCCGACCACCTGCACCGAGCCGTCGCTGACCGCGAAGTAGGCATTTTCCGGGTCGGACTCGAAGCTGCTGATGGTGGGCCGGCCGATCGCGTTGCGGACCGCCTTGGGGTCGACGGCGATCCTGATCGCGGCACGGTCGCCGCGTCCGCGGATCCGCGTGGTGAGCGCATCGCCGATCTCGGCGCGCGTCAAGGTGGCCGTGACGCCGTTGCGCCGCAGCATGATCGGCGCCGACACGGCGCGACGCGCTCGACGAACCGCTCGGCGCACGTCGCCAGCGGTGGTCCTCGGCGGAAGCGGTTCGGTTTCGACGCGCAGCGCACCGCCGTCTCCAGCCAGCAGGCGTTCCCGGGTGGTGGCCACCAGCGGTCGTTGCAGAACTCGGGCGCCTGGTCGCGGCCGCACCCCCCGCACCCGCGCCCCGTTGATGCGCACGCGGCCCTCACGTGGTGGCAGCTCGAGCCGCTCGGCCACCTGCTTGGCCCAGGCTCGCAGGGGGTCGTCGCGAACCTGTTCGACGGGGGGCACCGCGATCGTCGCGGTGAACGCGGTCAGATGATCGCGCACCGCTAGGAGCGGGTCGGACTGGCGACCGCGCTGGAGCGCGGCCGCAACGGTGGCATCGACGTCGAAGAAGTAACCCAGCTCGCTGGCCCTGGCCATCACCGGCGTCGTCCTGGTCGCCGACCCGTCATTCGGCCGGCGCAGCGCACGCACCGTGACGGCGCCCCTGGTCTCGGCGTGGCGCTGCAACGCCGCCCGCGCTCCGGCCTCGGATTGACCGCCGACGCGCACCCCGTCGACCAGCACACCGGGCAGCACCCCGCTGCGCGCCGCCCGCAAGCCGAGCAGGGCGCCTGCGACCACCACCAGGGCAGCGACCAGGACAATGACCGTCGTGCGCGCGCGTTGCAGCCCGCGCCTGGGCGTAGACGGGGAAGCGGTGCGGCTTGACGGCGTTGCCGATTTCACCATGAGTCGCCCAGGAGCCTAGCAGCCGCTCCCGCCCGGACTTGGGTCTGCCGGTACCGCGGCCGTAGAGCATGGCCTTGTCCACTATGTCCGTAGCTTTGACGGTGGGTGACCAGGGTAACTAGTCTGTGCGACCCGTCCCCCGATCTCGTTATCGCCACGTCCCCCGCCGCGGGCGTGGTGGCCTGTGCATGGAGCCCTATGTCCGCGCCGCAACGCCTGCGTCCGCACGTCGTCCTGGTGGTGTTGGCCGCTGTGATCGCGGTGGTCCTCCCGAGGGCGGCGGGCGCGGTCTTGCCGGAGGAGGAACGGCTAGCCGACATCCGCGCGAGCATCGCCACAGTCCGTCAGGAGATCTCGGCGGCTACGGAGACGAAGCTGCGCAACGCCGTCTCGTTCGCCAACGCCCAGCGCCAGCTGGCGGTCGTGATGGACGCGTTCGCCGCAGCGGAGCAGGCGGTGCAACGCCAACGGGCAGCCGTTGACGACGCCCGGGTGCGTCTGGCTGCCTTGCGGGCACGCGAGGCCCAGGAACGCGGGGTCATGGCCGACCGTGCGGTGACGCTGTACAAGCGCGGCGGGATGGACTCGCTGACCGCGGTTCTGGGCTCCGACAGCACCACCGATGCGCTGCGTCGCTCGGCCTACGTGGATGCGGTCAACCGCGCCGACGTGCGCTCGGTGCAGCGGGTGACGTCCAGCCAGACGGCGGTGGACGCCCAGCGCAGCCAGTTGCGGATCGAGCAGGAGTCACTCGAGCGGGTCGCCGCCGAGCAGCGGTTGGTGGCCGCCGAGGCCGAAGTGATCCGCGACGACCGGGCGGCTGCGCTTACGGCCAGCAGCAACCGGGTCAACAGCCTTGAGACCCGCGAGACGCACCTTGAGTCCGAGAGCCGCCGTATCGCCGCTCTGGTGCGCCGAGCCGAGCGGACGGCTACCGCCAGTCGCTCGGCGACCAGCGCCGCCATCCTGACCTCTGAAGCCGGCGACACCACGACCACGTCCACCGGCTTCGGCACCGGCGGCTGGACGTGGCCGGCCGGCGGCCCCGTCACCAGCGAGTTCGGCTACCGCTGGGGCCGGTTGCACGCCGGGATAGACATCGGGGCGCCTGAGGGATCACCCATCTGGGCCGCCAGGTCGGGCACCGTGACCTTTGCCGGCGGCATGAGCGGTTACGGCAACATGGTGCTGCTCGACCACGGCGGCGGCGTCTCCACCGCGTACGCGCACCAAAGCGCCATCCTGGTCAGCGTTGGTGCCAGCGTGTCCGCCGGCCAGCAGATCGGCCAAGTGGGTTCGACAGGGAACTCTACCGGTCCTCACCTGCACTTCGAGACGCGGATCGGCGGCGGCCCGCAGAACCCGCGCAGCTACCTGCCCTAGCCGCAGCGGGACGGCGGCGGACCGGCGCCGTTGAACTGCGTCTCGGCGATGAGCTCCATGTCGTGGCGCACCAGCGGCCCGGTGGCTGCCGAGCGGCCGTCTCGGCCGGCCGATCCGTCTTCGTGCTCACCGTTGCGCACCATGACCTCGGCCTGTGAGGGCCGCAGCGCGCCACGTCTCCGCTCCAGCACCGAGCCGTTGCGGAATGACCGGAAGATCCGCTCGGCCTGTGCTTCGTTTGGCACGATCACGGCTGCGCCGCCGATGATGCTGTCGGTCCCCGGCACCGCGAAGGACGGCAGACCCGAACCGCCAAGACCGCGCCCCGCCCTGGCGAGCTTGGCGAGATCCACGGGCCCCAGTCCACGGTCGGCCGTCAAGGCGGCACCGGCTGCGTTGGCCGTGCGGAACAGCCGCAGCGGGTTGAGCAGGGTGCTCGGTTGCGCAGCCTGCTTGGCCAGCTCCTTGATGAAGCGCTGCTGACGCGCGATCCGTCCCAGGTCGTTGTCGACCTTGCGCACCCGGACGAAACCCAGCGCTTGACGACCGTTGAGGGTCACACACCCCGCCGGCAGGTCGATGTGGGCGTCGCGGTCGGACAGTGGCTCGTCGAGAAAGACGCTGACGCCGCCGACCGCATTGACGATCGAAGCGAAGCCGAGGAAGTCGATCTCCAGATAGTGAGACACGGGAATGCCCGACAGCTCGGTCACGGTGTCCACCAGGCAGGACGGACCGCCGAGGGCGTAGGCGACGTTGATCCTGCCCTGGCTGCCGTCGCAACGGGTCACGAACAGGTCGCGGGGAAACGACAGCATCGCGGCGCTGTCGCCCTGGATCTGCAGCAGCAGGATGGTGTCGGTGCGAAGGCCTTCGGCCGAGCCCGTGCCCAGCCGCCGCCGTTGCTGCTCGTTGAGCTGCGCGCGGCTGTCGGAGCCGACCACCAGGACGTTCATCCGGTCGCCAGCGTCGCTCAGGCCCTTCACGTTGATCCGCGACATCCGCGCCGCCGCGGTGGCCGCGGCGGCGACCCCCATCAGCACTACGACGAGGCCGATGACCAGCACGATGAGCAGCAGTCGCCTGCCGAGGCCGCGTCGGCGTCCTCGCGCCGCAGGCGAGAACCCGTGGTCGTCACCGCCCGGAGGCCCGCTTGCAGCGGCGGCGCGGGAACCGGCAGCACCAGCGCTCGCGGGACGCGCCCCGGCGG
>JALZLF010000060.1 GCA_030858865.1 Actinomycetota bacterium
GCGCAGCGCACCGGCCGGCACGTTCCTCGCGGTGGGCGCCACGCCAGACCGGGTGGTCGTCGTCGACGACGTGCGCACGACCGGTGCCACCGCTCTGGCCGCCGCGGAGGCGCTGCACGCCGGCGGCGCCAGCCGCGTCCTGGTGGTCACGCTGGCAGTCGGCGGGGACGCGGCGCGCCGTCTGGTCAGCGGCTGAGCGGCATGCCGAGGTCAGACCCCGGCGGCGTGCGCCTCGTGCTCCTCGTCGTGCTCGCCGACGTGCAGGCGGATGGGCACGCTGGTGACCACCACGCCCCGCTCGAACAGCAAGGCGCCTTTGATGATGAGCGCGGTCTGGTTGTGCAGCGGCCGGTAGCGCAGGCGGGGCAGCACGAACTCCGGCAGCACGCACGTCACCACGGTGCGGCGGCCGTCGGGCTGCAGGTCGCGCACGTAGTCACGGACGGAGTCGCCGAGCGCGCGGAAGGGACTGTCGACAAGCTCCAGGGGCGCCTGGACACCCCAGTCGTCCCAGGCGTGGAGCATGGCGTTGGCCTGCTCGGTCTCCAGGTTGACGGTCAGGGCCCGCAGCGTCGTGCCACCCAATCCCTGGGCGTAGGCCAGCGCGCGCATCGTGGCCTTGTTCACCCCGGAGACAAGGACCACGACGTGATGCTCGATCGGCTCTTCCACCGGGGACGGCTCATCGACCTCGGGCGCCACGACGTTGGTCACCACCAACCCCTGGCCAACCAGGCCGGACTTGACCCGCAAGGCCAGGCGGTGACGCCGGACGACCTCGACCATGCTCGCCGACAACGTCTCGCACACCACGGCCGTGGTCGTGGCGTCGGGGTGACGCGCACTCGCCGCCCGCAGCGCCTCGAAGATGTTGTCGTCGGCATGGCTGTCGCTGGACGGTCCCAGCTGTTGCAAGGGCACACCGGGGGCCAGACGCTGCCAGCCCTCGGTCAAATCGGTGCCACGCGTCGGGACGGCGACGGCACTCAGCGACGCGGGGTTCACCGCGCGGGCGTAGGACAGGGCGCGCGACACCGACTCGTCGAGCCGGTCGAGCACCAGCACCATGTGGTTGGGCTTGGGCGCGACGGTTCCGACGACGTCGTTGCGCAACTCCGAGCTGACGTCGGCGTAGTGGCGGTGGATGCGCTGCATCAGCACCACCAGCAGCGGGATCGCCACGATGACGATCCACGCCCCCCGGGAGAACTTGGTGACCGACACGATGACGAGCACCACTCCGGTCGTGGTGGCGCCGACGCCGTTGACCAGCGCCGAGCGCTGCCAGCCAGCGGTCCTGGTGCGCCACCAGTGGCGAACCATGCCCGACTGGGACAGGGTGAACGAGGTGAATACGCCCACCACATACAGCTGGATGAGCCGGCTGACCTCGGCGTTGAAGACGATGAGCAGCAGGCCGGCCATCACCGCCAGCACCACGATGCCGTTGCTGAACACCAGGCGGTCGCCGCGGGCGAGGAACTGGCGGGGCAGGAAACGGTCGCGGGCCAGAAACCATGACAGGCGGGGAAAGTCGGCGTACGCGGTGTTGGCGGCCAGGATGAGGATGGCCGCGGTCACGAACTGCACCATGAAGAAGCCGGGACCGTCGCCGAACACCGCCAGCGCGATCTGCGCGTTGACCGTCCGCTCCATGCCCTCGAAGGCGACAACGTTCTCGACATGCGTGGCCAAGAAGCTGATGCCCAGGAACATGGTCACGGCCATGATCCCCATCACCCCCAGCGTCGTGGCGGCGTTACGGCTCTGCGGGTAGCGAAATGCCAGCACCCCGTCGGAGATGGCCTCGACACCGGTCAGTGCCGTGGACCCCGAGGAGAACGCCCGCAGGATGAGGAACAGGCCGAGGCCCGCTTCGACCTCAATCTCGCCGGAGAAGGGAGCGGCGGGGCAGCCGCCGACGCACTGGAAAAGGCCGCTGACGATCAGGGCGAACATGGTGGCCACGAAGGTGTAGGTCGGCAGCGCGAACAGTGCGCCGGCCTCCTTGACGCCGCGGAGGTTGGCCACCGTGACCAGCAGCACGAAACCCAGCGCGATCTCCACCCGGAGCCCCGCCAGCCCGGGCAGAGCCGAGGTGATGGCGGCCACGCCGGCGGCGATCGAGACCGCCACGGTGAGGGTGTAGTCGATGAGCAGCGCGCTCGCCGCGGTCAGGCCGGGCACGTCGCCGAGGTTGGTGCGCGACACGATGTAGGCGCCGCCGCCGCGCGGGTAGGCCCGCACGGTCTGGCGGTAGCTGATGATGACGATCGTCAGCAGCGCGGCGACGCCGAAGGCCAGCGGCAGCACCAGGCTGAACGCCGCCGCCCCGGCCAGCGCCAGGACCAGCATCATCTCCTCGGTGGCGTAGGCCACCGACGACAGCGGGTCGGAGGAGAACACCGGCAGGGCCATCCACTTGGGCAGCAGCTGGTGCTTCAGCTCCCGGCTCGCCCTTGGCCTTCCGATGACGACGCGCTTCAGCGTCGACAGGTCGCTCACAACGGCTCCTTGCCGCAGGCCCGTCGGTGCGGCAGGCCGGTGTACGGTGAGTATCGTAGGTCCGTTCGAGCGCGTTGCCATGGCAACGCTGGACGAAAGGACCCCGGTGCACGCCATCATCGCCGGCTGCGGCCGCGTGGGCTCGCAGCTGGCACGCGAGCTCGTCGATGACGATCACGAGGTGGTCGTCATCGACAAGCGACCCGAGGCCTTCCGCCGGCTTGGCGAACACTTCACCGGGCGCACGCTGGTCGGCATCGTCTTCGACCGGGCCACCCTGGAGGCGGCCGGCATCAAGCAGGCGCAGGCCTTCGTCGCCGTCACCAGCGGCGACAACTCCAACGTCGTGTCCGCCCGCACCGCTCGGGAGCACTACCAGGTGGAACGGGTGGTGGCGCGGATCTACGACCCTGAACGGGCCGCCATCTACGAACGGCTCGGAATCACGACCATTGCCTCGGCGCGCTGGACCGCGGAAGCGGTGATGCGGACCTTGCTGCCGGCGGGTGATCGGATCGAGAGCAGCGTGGGGACCGGCAGCGGCGATGTCGTCCTGGTCACGGTGACCGTGCCCGGCGGCGTGCACGCCGCCGACGCGGACCGGCTGACGCTTCCGGGCAAGGCGATCCTGGTGGCCGTCAGCCGCGAGGGGGCGACGCACCTGCCTGTGCCCGGGGCACGCCTCGAGTCTGGTGACCAGGTCCACCTCGCGGTGCAGCGCAGCGAGGTGGACAACGTCCGCGAGCTGGCGGACGCTCTTGTCGAGGAGGTGTCCTAGATGAAGGTTCTGCTCGCCGGCGCAGGCAACATCGGTCGCTACCTGGCGTTCGACCTGGCCCAACGCGGCCATGACGTGGTCCTGCTCGACCAGGATCCACAGGCCCTGCGACTGGTGCCCGACCACGACCTGACGTTGGAGCTGGTCGAGGGTGACGCCTGCGCGCCCAACGTGTTGGAGCGGGTGGGGGCTCGCGAGGCCGACGTCGTGGTCGCCGCCACGGGAGACGACGAGGACAACCTGGTGATCAGCCTGCTGGCCAAGCAGGAGTTCGCGGTCCCACGGGTGCTGGCCCGTGTCAACCACCCGGTCAACGAGTGGCTGTTCGATCAGTCCTGGGGCGTCGACCTGGCGGTCAGCCCTCCGCATCTGCTGACCGCCCTGGTAGAGGAGGAGGTGTCCAGCGGTGACCTCGTCTCGCTGCTGAAGTTGCAGCGGGGCACCGTCGAGCTGCTGGAGGTGCGTCTCGACGAGCACTCGCCCGCCGTCGACAAGCGCATCGAGGAGCTCGAGCTGCCGTCGGACGTCACGCTGGTCGCCGTGGTCCGGGAAGGCCATGTCGTCGTCTGCAGGGGGACGACGCCGTTGACCCGCGGCGACGAGGTGCTGGCATTGGTCCGGGAAGGCCGCACCGACCTGCTGCGCAAGCTGCTGGTCGGGGAGCGGTGACGCACACGCACAAGGAGTGGAGCTGATGGCGGTACGGCAATGTCCACGCTGTGACCTGCGCTTCCGTGACGAGGCGGAGCTGCGCTGGCACCTCGCCGACGACCATGGGCTGGACCCGGAGGCGTTAGAGCATCATCTGGGCCAGAGTCGAGGTGCGTCGGTGCACCGGCGGCCACCCGACCCCACCCATGTGGTGCACTCCGACCCTCATCGCAACGACCGGTAGCCGCCGACGCCGCTCGTCGGAGCCCGGCTACTCGTACAGCTCGGCGACCAGCGCCCAGGTCGGGTTGAGCATCATCAAGCCGTGGTCGAAGTCGCGGGCGATGGTGCCGGTGAGGCGCATGGCCGCGCCGAGCTCGAGACCGCGAAGGTTCGAGCGCCCCGTGAACACTCCGGTCAGGCGCTGCGTCCCGTCCTCGATCGTGACCTCCAGCTGGCGGCCGGGCACCAGCCGGATGCGATAGACGACGCCGACGCAGGTGGCCCGCTGGCGCGGCGGGCTCGAGGCGATCGCGGTCGTTTCGGTGAACTGGCTGCGCCACCTGCGCAGGTCATCGTTGCGGGTCGCGAGTGGGTCTACCGCCATCGCGCGAGTGTAAGAGCAGTTGCGCTGGCGGCGGCGTCCGGCGACGATGAACGGCAGACACTGCGGAAGGGGCTTGGTGCACGCTCGAGTCGAGTTGACCGACCGCTTCCAGCTTGCGCTCCAGCGCGGTGCCCCTACCGCTTCGCCCCTTGAGGGCAGCGGCAACACCCCGCAACGGGCTTGTCCCGGCCTCCGACGTCCGTCGGGGGCCGTTGCCGTCTCGGACTCCAGGAGGCCGCGTGGACATCATCGTGAAGGCGAAGAACTGTGAGGTCGCTCCTCGGGTCAAGGAAGAGGTGATCCAGCGGGTGCAGCACGCCACCCGGTTCTTCGACCGCCTGCTCGGCGTTGAGGTGCTGTTCAGCGAGGAGCACAACCCTCGGATCGCCGCCCCCGCCGCCGTGGAGGTCACCGCTCGCACCAAGGGCCATCACATCAGGGCGGAAGGAACGGGGGCCGATCATCGTGGCGCGGTCGACGTGGCGGTGGGACGCTTCGAGCGGCAGCTCGCCCGCTACAAGGCCCGGCTGGTCGACCGCAGCCGCGGCCGCGACCGACACACCCCCGCCGTGGCTTCTGCCGGATCGGTGTCTGCCGCGGCCGGCCCGCCGCCGGCCGCTGAGCCCGACGACGGCTGGCCGCGACCGCGGATCGTGCGCACCAAGCGCTTCGAGCTCGTCGGAATGGTTCCCGACGACGCTGCGCTCCAGCTCGAGCTGCTGGGGCACGACTTCTTCCTGTTCACCAACGCCTCGTCGGGGATCTGCAGCCTGGTCTACCGCCGGCGTGATGGTCAGCTCGGTCTCATCGAAGGCGTGCCGGCTGACGGCTCACTGGGCGACTTGTCCGGTTAGACTGACTCCGACCGGCCGCATACGGGCGAGGATCGCTTCATGACGGATGCACCCAAGCGCCGCGACGCCATCCGCGTCATCGTCGCTGACGACCACGCGCTGTTCCGGCGCGGACTCGAGATGGTCTTGGAGTCCGAACCCGACATCGAGGTGGTGGCCGAGGCCAACGACGGCAACGAGGTCGTGACCTTGGCCGAGCAGTTCATGCCCGACCTGGTGCTCATGGACGTGCGGATGCCGGGGCGCGGCGGCATCGAGGCTGCTCAGGCGATCAAGGACGCCGTGCCGCACACCAAGATCCTCATGCTGACGATCAGCGACGAGGAGGAGGATCTGTACGACGCGATCAAGGCCGGCGCCAGCGGCTATCTGCTCAAGGAGATCTCCATCGACGAGGTCGCCGGCGCCATCCGCAGCGTGCACGCGGGCCAGTCGCTGATCTCACCGTCGATGGCTTCCAAGCTGCTCACCGAGTTCGCCGCGATGGCGCGCAAGGGTGAGGAGCGCCAGCAGATGTCCGCGCCGCGGCTGACCGACCGCGAGATGCAAGTGCTGACGCTCGTCGCCCAGGGGTTGAACAACCGCGACATCGCCAAGGAGTTGTTCATCTCCGAGAACACCGTCAAGAACCACGTTCGCAACATCCTGGAGAAGCTGCACCTGCACTCCCGGATGGAGGCCGTGGTCTACGCGGTGCGCGAGAAGCTGCTCGAGATCAAGTAACCGCGACGAGCGGCCGGCGGGACACCCCACGACCAAGGTGGTGGGGATCCGCCACCGATTCGGTGGGTTGTTCCCACCACCCCGGGAGCCTGGCCGGCGAGCGCAGCGTGACGGGGCGTTTCGGCGGCCGAAAGCGCCGCGCAGACCGCCGCCTACACTGGGGCACCTTCGCGTCCCGGCACAAAGGCAGGCTTCATCGTGGTCCTCCAGAAGATCTTGCGGCTCGGCGAGGGTCGCCACCTCAAGCAGCTCGAGGCCCTGGTCGGCCACGTCAACGCCGTCGAGCCGTCCGTCACCGAGCTGACCGACGAGCAGCTGCGCGAACGGACCGTGGAGTTCCGCAACCGGCTGGCCGACGGCGAGACCATCGACGAGCTGCTGCCCGAGGCGTTCGCCACGGTCCGCGAGGCCGCGCAGCGGGTCCTTGGTCAGCGCCCCTATGACGTGCAGGTCCTCGGCGGCATCGCGTTGCACCACGGCGACATCTCCGAGATGCGCACCGGTGAGGGCAAGACGCTGACCTCGACGATGCCGGTCTACCTCAACGCCCTCGAGGGCAGAGGCGTGCACATCATCACTGTCAACCCCTACCTGGTCAGCCGCGACGCGGACTGGATGGGACGGGTCCACCGCTTCCTCGGCTTGAGCGTCGGTGTCATTGCCTCTCAGCAGTCGAGGCAGGACAAGCGCGCCGCCTATGCCGCGGACATCACCTACGGCACCAACAACGAGTTCGGCTTCGACTTCCTTCGCGACCACATGGTCCTGTCCAAGGAAGAGAAGGTGCAGCGCGAGCACCACTACGCCATCGTCGACGAGGTCGACTCGATCCTGGTCGACGAGGCGAGGACACCGCTGATCATCTCCGGACCCGCCGACCAGGCCACGGAGTGGTATGCGGTCTTCGCCAAGCGCGTCGTTCCTCGTCTTACCAAGGACACCCACTACGAGATCGACGAGGCGAAACGGACCGTCGCGGTCACCGAGGAGGGCGTCACCCGCGTCGAAGAACTGCTGGGCGTCAACAACCTCTACGAAAGCGTGAACACGCCGCTCATCCACCACCTGCAGAACGCCATTCGTGCTCAAGAGCTGTACCTACGCGACCGCGAGTACATGGTCTCCGACGGCGAAGTCCTGATCGTGGACGAGTTCACCGGCCGAACGCTGATCGGCCGGCGCTACTCCGAGGGCCTGCACCAGGCCATCGAGGCCAAGGAGGGGGTCCGGATCAAGGAGGAGAATCAGACCCTGGCCACGATCACCCTGCAGAACTACTTCCGCCTCTACCACAAGCTGTCGGGGATGACCGGTACGGCCAAGACCGAGGAAAGCGAGTTCGCCCACATCTACAACATCGGTGTGGTGACGGCACCGACGAACCGTCCGACCGTGCGCCTCGACGCAGCAGACCAGGTCTACAAGACCGAGAAGGCCAAGTACGACGCCGTCACCGACGACATCGCGGCCCGACATGTCAAAGGCCAGCCGGTCCTGGTCGGCACGGTGTCGATCGACAGATCCGAGAAGCTGGCGGTCATGCTGACGCGTCGCGGCATCCCCCACGAGGTGCTCAACGCCAAGAACCACTTCAAGGAGGCCCAGATCGTGGCCCAGGCCGGACGCCTCGGGGCGGTCACGGTGGCCACGAACATGGCCGGCCGTGGCGTCGACATCGTGCTCGGTGGCAACGCCGAGTCGCTGGCGCACACCGAGGCGCGCCGCCTGCATGACCCCGACGAGGATCCGGAGTCCTATCAAGCGGCCTTCACCGAGGCGCTGGAGCAGGCCACGGCCGAGACCAAGGCGGAGGGCGACAAGATCCGCGAGCTGGGCGGTCTGTACGTGCTCGGCACCGAGCGTCACGAGTCCCGCCGCATCGACAACCAGCTGCGCGGCCGCTCCGGGCGGCAGGGCGACCCCGGCGAGTCGCGGTTCTTCTTGTCCTTGGAAGACGATCTCATGCGGCTGTTCAACGCCAGCGCCGTCGAGTCGATCATGACGCGACTGAAGCTGCCGGAGGACACGCCGATCGAGCACAGGATGGTCTCGCGCGCCGTGGCCAGGGCACAGGGACAGGTCGAGGCCCGCAACTTCGAGATCCGCAAGAACGTCCTCAAGTACGACGA
>JALZLF010000062.1 GCA_030858865.1 Actinomycetota bacterium
TCCTTCGACAGGGTTCCATTGGAGTCGAGCGGCACGGATGCGCACACGCGGGCGCCCACGACAGCGGCATCGCACAGCAACGCCCATCCAGCCACTTGCGTTCCGGATACTCCCAGCGAACTAGTGCGCGCACAAGGGGTGAGGCGGACTACTACCGTGTGGCACGCGCACGTGACCAGCGCTCATTTAGCCGGAGGCGGTAGCGCACTCGCCAGCGCCACGTCAGCTGCTCAGCACCAGCAGCAGGTCGCCGGGCTCCACTGTCGTGCCGGACGCCACCACGACGCGGACCACCTTCCCGTTCACCGGCGCGCTGATGGCCGACTCCATCTTCATGGCCTCGATGGACCCGACCGGCTGCCCCCGCTTCACGGTGTCGCCCTCACCGACGCGCAGCGTCACGACGCCCGACAGGGAGGCGGCGACGTGCAACGGGTCGGACAGGTTGGCCTTCTCCGCGCGCGCGTGCTCGACGTTGATGGAGCGATCGCGCACGTCGATGGGCCGGGTCTGACCGTTGAGCTTGATCAGCACCGTGCGGATTCCGCTCTCGTCGGGCTCGCCGATGGCCTCCAGCTCCACGAACAGAAGCACGCCTGGCTCCAGCTCGATGACGATCTCCTCGGCCGGCTCCAGGCCGTAGAAGAAGGCCCGGGTGGGGACCACCGCCACGTCGCCCCAGCGGTCGGCGGCTTCGGCCTGCTCGCGGGCCGGCTCCGGGAACATCAAGTGGTTGAGCGTCGCCCGCCGGTCCTGGCCGGTCAGCTGTGCCTCGGTGACATCGCCAACCTCGTCGACGTCGGCGGCAGCCTCCCTTCCGGCCAGCGCCTTGCCGCGGAACGGCTCAGGCCATCCTCCCGGAGGAGTGCCCAGCTCGCCCTGCAGGAAGCCCAGCACCGAGCCGGGCAGGTCGAAGTCGCCGGGGTCGTCCTCCAGCGCATCGGGATCGATGCCCGCCGAGGCCAGGTACAGCGCCAGGTCACCGACCACCTTGGACGTCGGCGTCACCTTGATGAGGTCGCCCAGGAGCCGGTTGCAGCGTTCGTACAGCGCCTCGACCTCCTCGAAACGGTCGCCGAGACCGAGGGTCACGGCCTGCTGGCGCAGGTTGGACAGCTGGCCGCCGGGAATCTCGTGGCGGTACACCGTGCCAGTCGGGGAGCGCAGTCCCATCTCGAACGGCGCGTACAGGTGGCGCACCGCCTCCCAGTACGGCTCCAGGTCGCCGAGCACGTCCAGCGACAGGCCGGTGACCCGGTCGGTGTGGTCGGTGGCCGCCACGATCGCGGCCAGCGACGGCTGGCTGGTCATACCCGACAGCGGTGGCGCCGCGCCGTCGATCGCGTCCACGCCCGCCTCGACCGCCGCCAGGTAGGTCGCCAGCTGACCGCCCGCGGTGTCGTGGGTGTGCAGGTGCACCGGCGCGTCGAAGCGCTCCCGCAGGGCCGTGATCAGCGTGCGGGCGGCCGGCGCCCGCAGCAGGCCGGCCATGTCCTTGACGCACAGCACGTGCGCCCCGGCGGCGAGCACGCCATCGGCCACCGAAAGGTAGTGGTCAAGGGTGAAGAACCGCTGCCCGGGGTCGGAAAGGTCGCCGGTGTAGCACAGCGTGCCCTCGGCGACGCCCCCGGCCTCGGCGACGGCCTCGATGCCGGGGCGCATCCGCTCAACGTCGTTGTTGGCGTCGAACACCCGGAAGATGTCGATGCCGGTGGCGCGGGCCTCGCCGACGAACGCCCGCACGACGGCTTCCGGGTAGCTGGAGTAGCCGACCGCGTTGCGGCCGCGCAGCAGCATCTGCAGGCACACGTTGGGCAGCACCTCACGCAGCCGCGCCAGCCGCTCCCACGGATCTTCTGACAGAAAGCGCAGCGCGACGTCGTAGGTGGCGCCGCCCCACACCTCGGCCGACAGCAGCTGCGGCATTCGCCGCGCGATGTGCGCGGCCACCGCGACCATGTCGTAGGTCCGCATGCGCGTGGCCAGCAACGACTGGTGGGCGTCGCGCATGGTGGTGTCGGTGACGCCGATCGCCGAGCTGTCGCGCAGCCAGCGGGCGAAACCGGCCGGCCCCAGCTCGTCGAGGCGCTGGCGCGAACCAGGCGGGGCGGGAGCGTGCCGCTCGTCGTCGCTCAACTCTGGCAGCTTGGCGGCTGGCTCGACCAGCGTCGGCGGCTCGCCGTGCGGGCGGTTGACCGTCACGTCGGCGACCAGCTGCAGCAGCCTGGTGGCCCGGTCGGCCCCGGCCTTGGCCGACGTCAGCTGCGGCCGCTCGTCGATGAAGGCGGTGGTGACCTCGCCGGCGAGGAAGTCGGGGTCCGCCAGCACCGCCGCCAGGAAGGCCACGTTGGTCAGCACGCCGCGCACCCGGAACTCCGCGAGGGCTCGACGGGCGCGCGCCGCGGCGGTGGCAAGGTCCGGCCCCCTGGCCGTGAGCTTGACCAGCAGCGAGTCGAAGTAGGGCGAAACCTCGCCGCCGGCGTAGCCCGCTCCCCCGTCCAGGCGGATCCCGGCCCCACCGGGTGAACGGAAGGCGGTGATACGGCCGAGGTCTGGGCGGAAGCCGTTGGTCGGGTCCTCGGTGGTGATGCGGCACTGCAGCGCCTGGCCCCGGACAGTGATGCGGTCCTGGGTCAGCCCGAGGTCTGCCAGCGTCGCGCCGGCCGCGATGCGCAGCTGCGACTTGACGATGTCGACGTCGGTGACCTCCTCGGTCACCGTGTGCTCGACCTGTACACGCGGGTTCATCTCGATGAACACGGCCGCGGGGCCGTCTCGGCCGTCGGTGGAGACCAGGAACTCCACGGTGCCGGCGTTGCGGTAGCCCACAGCGCGCCCGAAGCGCACCGCGTCGGCGCAGATCGCCTCGCGCAGTGCGGGGTCGAGGTTGGGTGCCGGCGCCAGCTCCAGCACCTTCTGATGACGTCGCTGCACCGAGCAGTCGCGTTCGTACAGGTGGATGATCTCGCCGTCAGCGCCGGCCAGCAGCTGCACCTCGATATGGCGTGGACGCACCATCGCCTGCTCCAAGAACACCGTCTCGTCGCCGAAGGCACCTTTGGCCTCGCGCATGGCCGTCTCGACGGCGGCGGACAACTCAGCGGGCTCGCGCACCAGCCGCAGCCCGCGCCCTCCCCCGCCGGATGCTGCCTTGACGAAGACGGGGAAGCCGATCGACTCGGCGGCCTCGGCGGCGGCATCGGGCCCGGCGACCGCGTCCGAGGCGGCGAGCACGGCGAGTTCGGCTTCGCTCGCCGCCGCGCGGGCGCGGATCTTGTCGCCGGTCAGCTCCAGGACCTCGGCGGGAGGACCGACGAAGGTGACGCCGGCACGCTTGCAGGCCGCGGCCAGCAATGGGCTCTCGGACAGGAAGCCGTAGCCGGGGTAGACCGCGTCCGCGCCAGCCCGGACCGCCGTCTCGACGATGACCCGCGGGTCGAGGTAGGCGCGTACCGGGTGCTCGGGCTCGCCGATCTCATAGGCCTCGTCGGCCTTCTGGCGGTGCAGGGAGCCCCGGTCGGCGTGGGTGTAGACCGCCACGGTCCGCAGGCCTAGCTCGTAGGCCGCGCGGAACGCCCGCACCGCGATCTCGCCGCGGTTGGCTACCAGCACCTTGTCCATGCTCGTCTCTTTCGGTCGGTTCCGCCAGTCGAACCTAGCGAAGAGCACCCGCCGGAGCCGGGCGCAGCGTGGAGGATCGCAGGGCGACGACAACGACGCCGCCGCACACCGCCACGCTGGCGATCCCCAGCGCCACCCGGACATCGAGCATGTCCACCGCGGCACCGGCCAGCACGGCGCCAAGGGCGGTTCCGGCCACGTTGGCGGTGGTCGTCCAGGTGTAGGCCTCGGTCGCGGTGCCCGGCGGGGTGAGCTGGTCGATGAGGCGCAGTGCGCAGATGACTCCGGGTGCCAGGCCGACACCGCTGAGGAAGGCCAGCACCAGCATCGTGGGCACCGAGGTCGCCAGGGGCAGCAGGGCCAGCCCGACGGCGAAGACCAGCAGCAAGCGCTGGTAGCGCCGCGCCGCGGGACCTCGCCAGGTGCGCGCGCCATAACCCAGCCCGCCCGCGAGGCTGCCCGCGCCCAGTGCCGCGAAGAGCACACCGGCGGAGGCGGGGGCGCCCACGCTCTCGGCGAACGCCGGAAGCCCGACGTCGAGCACGCCGAAGGCCATCGACGTCGCGGCGAACGACGCGATCACCGTGCGCAGGCCGGCCGAGGTCAGTGCCCCGCCCCTACCCGCCGTCGATGGCGTTGGGACCCAGGCGCGCGAGGCTCGTGAGGCGGCGAAGCCCAGCGTGCCGAACAATGACAGACCACCAGCGGTCAGCAGACCGGCCGCCGGCCCAACCGCCGCGACGATCACCGCGACCAACAGTGGGCCGAACACGTAGGCCAGCTCGACGACGATCGCGTCGAGGGCGAAGGCGCTCTCTCGCAGGTCGACATCACCCACCAGCTTGGGCCACAGCACGCGCATGCAGGCCGACAGCGGAGGAAACAGCGCGCCAGCGGCGGCAGCGGCGGCGATCACGACCACAGGAGCGGAACCGGCCGCCGCCACCAGCACGGCCAGCAGGGCGGCGTACCCCAATGCGCACGGCACCAGCACCCGGGTCTGGCCGAAGCGGTCGGCCAGGCGCCCCAGCACAGGAGCGGCCAAGCCGAGCCCGACGGAGTAGGCCGCGCTCACCACCCCGGCCAAGGCATAGGAGCCGGCGTTCTCGCGCACCAGCAGGACGATCGCGAGCACGACCATGCCCAGCGGCAGGCGCCCCAGCAGCGACGACGCCACCGGAAAGGCGGCGCCGGGAACGCGCAGCAGCCGAAGGTAGGGCCGCATCGGATCTGAACCTGTCCCGGGCTAGCGGTCGAGGTCCCCCGCCCGTCCGCGCAGGGCACCGAGGCCTTCGCCGTCGAGCAGACCCTCAAGGACGTCGCGGTCGAACAGACCGTCCAAGCCCCCGCCGTCGAGCAGACCTTGATCGGACAGCAAGCCCTCCAGGGCCTCTCGGTTCTCCGCGCTGCCCAGCTCGCGCAGCAGCTCCTCGGCGGTGACACCCTCTTCGAGCAGCTGCCGCAGCAGGCCCGACTCGGCGTCGTCGCCGGCAACGGCGTCCTCCGGCGCCGCCGCGAGCTCGGCTTCGAGCCGGTCCACCTCCGCGCTCAGCCGCTGCGTTGTCTGGTAGGTGCGCACGACCATCGTGGCGAGGACGAGCATGAGCACGCCCATCACCGCGAACCCGATCCTGACAGATTGCTGTCCCTGCTCCACCACGCATCCCTTCGCCGAGGCCCAACCCTACCGGCGGTCGGTCAGGTGTTGCGCTCCCACACGATGCGCAGGCCCTTGAGCGTGAGCCACGGATCGTGGTGGTCGATGCTGCGGCAGGCGTCGACGACAGCAGGCGCCAACCCGCCGGTGGCGACCACGACCGGCGCCGCGTCCAACTCGGCGGTGAGCTGCTCGACCACCCGGTCGACGCCGCCGGCAAAGCCGTACACGGCGCCGGACTGCAGCGCTTCGACGGTGCTGCGGCCGATGGCGTGGCGAGGCGCGGTCAGCTCGACCGTGTGCAGCTGCGCTCCCTTGGCGGTGAGCGCGTCGATCGAGATCTGCACCCCGGGAGCGATCGCCCCGCCGATGAAGGCTCCGCTGGCGCTGTAGACGTCGAAGTTGGTGCCGGTGCCGAAGTCCACGACGATCCCGGGGCCGCCGTACTGGTGGTGCGCCGCGATGGCGTTGACGAGGCGGTCCGCACCGACCTCTCGCGGGTCCTCCATCTGAATCGAGATGCCGGTGCGCGTGCCAGGTGCCACGATCACCGGCGGGAAGTGGAAATAGCGCTGGGTCATCTCCCGCAGCCGTGCAGTGACCAGCGGTACCACCGACGAGATCACGACGCCGTGGACGTTGCGGCCGAACGACAGGTTCTCGAAGCTCATCAGGCCCTGGAACAGCAGCGCCAGCTCGTCGGCGGTACGGCTGGCGTCACTGGAGATGCGCCATTGCTGGGCGAGCTCCTCGCCGTTGAAGACTCCGATGACGGTCAGCGAGTTGCCCACGTCCACGGCGAGCAGCATCAGGCCACCTCCTGAAAGTCCGGCCCGATGCCCAGCGCCAGGCGGAAAAGCTCGATCACGAATCCATCCTGTCAGGTCCCAGGCGGGCGTTGTCGATGAGGCGGGTTGACCCGACACGGGCGGCGACCAGCGCCAGCGCCGGGCCGCCGCGAACGCCGTGCAGCGGCTCCAGCGTTTCGGGGTCGGCGATCTCGGCGTAGTCCAATTCCACGCCTGGGGCATTGGCGAGCACCTCGACGAGCCGTGCGCGGGCGGCATCGGCGTCGCCGTCCCACGACGTGACGGCAGCCGACAGCGCCGTCGACAGCGCCAACGCTTGCTGGCGTTGCTGCGGTGACAGGTTGGCGTTGCGCGACGACAGGACCAGCCCGTCAGGGTCGCGAACGAAGTCGCACTCGACGATGCGCACGGGCAGGTCGAGGTCGCCCACCATGGCGCGGATCACCACCAGCTGCTGGAAGTCCTTGCGGCTGAAGTAGGCGGTGTCCGGGCGCACGACGTTGCACAGCTTGGTCACGATCGTGGTCACCCCGTCGAAGTGGCCGGGGCGGCTGGCGCCCTCGAGCCGGTCGGTCAGGCCGGCGACGTGCACCGTCGTGCGCCGGTGCGGGGGCGTGAAGTCGGCGGATGCGGGGGTGAACACCACATCGACCCCCAGCGGCTCCAGCATCTCGAGGTCGCGGTCGAGGTCGCGTGGATAGCCGGCGAGATCCTCCGCGGGCCCGAACTGCAGCGGGTTGACGAAGATGCTCACGGCCACCAGCGCGCTGTCCTCGCGGGCCCGGCGGACCAGGAACAGATGGCCGTCGTGCAGCGCACCCATGGTCGCAACCAGCGCCAGAGGCGACCGGCGGGCGCCATCTCGCCACCGGCGCATCTGGTCAACGGATGCCGCCACGTCCACGTCAGGGCTCCAGCACCGCCGCGACGGCGCGCGCCGCTTCGTCGTCCAGGCCGGCTCGGCGGGCATGCCGCAGCGCCAGTCGCGACAGAGCCAGGTAGGCCTCGACGGCCTCGGGCAGAACGGTGCGCAGCTCGTCGAGCTGGCGGGCGACGGTGCCTGCGTCACCACGGCGGACCGGCCCGGTCAGTGCCGCCGCGCCACTGCTGGCGGCGTTGGAAGCCGAGGTGGTGACCAGCGGTCCCAGGAACTGGTTCGGGTCAGTCACGCCGGCACCCAGCAACAGGTCACGCGCGAGCGTCACGACCGTGGCCGTGGCGTTGCTGCCGACGGTCAAGCCGGCGTGGTACAGGGTTCGCGAGCCCTCGGCCACGGTGACCGGACTCCCGCGCAGGTCGGTCACGAGCACGCGTGCCCAGCCGAGGTCGGCGTCGTCGGCGGTCACCGCCCACGACGTTCCGGGCAGCGCGGCGAGCCCGGTGTCGGGGTCGGGGAAGGTCTGTGCGGGGTGGCAGGCGGCAACGACGGCGCCGGCCAGGCGTACCGGCTCCAGCACGTCCGTGCCGTAGCCACCCGAGGTGTGCACCCAGCGGCTGCCCTCGGCGACCGCACCGTCGGCGGCGACGTGGCGGACGACCTCGATGAGCGCGTCGTCGCCGACGCAGACCACAACCAGCTCGGCGTCCCGCGCGGCGTCGGCCGCGGGCAGAGGGCGGGCGGACGGCAAGCGCCCGACGAAGTCATCGATGCTCCGCGACGAGCGTCCGGCCACCGCGGTGATGCGGTAGCCGGCCCGGTCCAGGGCCATCCCCAGTGCCGTGCCGACGCGGCCTGGGCCGATGACCGCGGTGCGCTTCACGACGGCGCCTGGACGGGCAGGCGGACCTGAGTGCCCACCATCGTCACCCCCTCGATCGGCGCGAGCTTGGCCACCGCGGCGGGCAGAGAGCGGCCGTCGGGCAGGATCTGGCCCGGCGCGACCTCCATCAGCGGGATCATGGCGAACGCGCGCTCGGTCAGCCGGGGATGGGGGATCTGCAGGTGACGCCGCCGCACCGTGCGATCGTCGTACAGCAGGATGTCGACGTCGATGGTGCGCGGCCCCCAGCGGACGGTCCGCACGCGCCCCAGCTTCGCCTCGACCGCCTGACAGGCGCGCAGCAACCTGCCCGGCGCGTGGCGGGTGGCGACGCGCAGCGCGAGGTTGAGGAAGGGGCCTTGCTCAGGACCGCCCACCGGCTCGGTCTCGTAGACGCTGGATACGGCGTCGACGCGGATTCGCGGATCGGCATCCAGCGCGTTTACGGCGTCCTGCAGGTGGTCGAGGCGATCCTCGACGTTGCTGCCCAACCCAAGGAAGGCGAAGCGCTCACGCCACATCGCCAGCAGGTTAGACGCCGCCGCGCGCCTGGCCTGCGGGAAGGCGGATG
>JALZLF010000064.1 GCA_030858865.1 Actinomycetota bacterium
AGGTGATGAGGCGCTAGGCCCACCCGGTCTCGCATCCGGACCGACTTCGGTCGGCCTACCGAGTCCAATCTCGTCACCGCCTCGTGGGTCTGTGGGACCTGGTCACACCCACCCACCCGTACCGGCAGTCGCCGATCACGGGGATTGAGACGCAAGACGAGCGAGTTGGATGCTGAACCGCCCGGCCCTTCAAGGGCCGGGCGGTTCTTTGTTTCGCAAGCGTTTGGGACAGGTTGGGCGGCGCTCCGGCGATAGGATTTGGCCCATGCGCATCGGGATGGTGGGTCTGGGACGGATGGGCGCCAACATGACCACGCGCTTGCTGCGGGGCGGCCACGAGGTCGTGGTCTACGACGTGGACGCGCAGGCCGTGAGCGAGGCGGCGGGTGGCGGTGCCGTCGGCGCCGAGTCCCTGGCCGACCTGGTGGCACGGCTGGACACGCCGCGCAACGTCTGGGTGATGGTGCCTTCCGGTCTCGTCACCGAGCAAACCGTCGAGCAGCTTGGCGGCCTGCTGGCGACCGGCGACTGCGTCATCGACGGCGGCAACTCCCGCTGGACCGACACCATGCGCCGGGCACAGCAGCTGGCCGTCGCCGGAGTGGGCCTGATCGACGCGGGCACCTCGGGCGGCGTCTGGGGCCTGGCCGAGGGCTACTGCCTGATGGTCGGCGGGGACCGCCAGATGGTCGACCGGCTCGCGGCGGTGTTCGACACCCTCGCGCCTGCCGACGGATGGGCGCACGTGGGGGCGGTCGGGGCCGGCCACTACACCAAGATGGTCCACAACGGCGTCGAATACGCGCTGATGCAGGGCTACGCCGAGGGTTTCGAGCTGTTGCGCGCCAGCGAGTTCGACCTCGACCTGCACCAGATCGCCGAGGTCTGGCGTTCCGGCAGCGTCGTGCGGTCGTGGCTGCTGGACCTGGCCGCCTCGGCACTGGAAAAGGACCCAGGGCTCGAGGCGATCGGCGGCTACGTCGAGGACTCGGGTGAGGGCCGCTGGACGGTGGAGGCGGCGATCGACGCAGCCGTTGCCGCACCGACGATCGCGCTGGCCCTGTTCGCCCGCTTCAGCTCGCGCCAAGACGACGCGTTCTCCAACCGGATGCTGGCCGCGCTGCGCAACGAGTTCGGCGGCCACGCCGTGCGTCCTCGAGAGGAACCAGCATGAACCTGGTGCCGCCCGACACCGTCATCGTGATGTTCGGCGGCAACGGCGACCTCGCACGCCGCAAGCTGATCCCCGCCCTGTGGCGGCTCCACCAGGAAGGCTTGCTGCCGGACAACTGGCGGATCATCGGCAACTCACGCAACGAGTTCTCCGACGAAGAGTTCGACACCTTCGCCAAGGAGGCCATCACCGAGTTCTGCGGCGACACCCCGTCGGGGCAGGCGTGGGACGTCTTCGCCGACCGCCTCACCTACGTGTCGGGCGAGTTCACACCCGACGCCACCGAGCTGCTGCGCGACGAGATCCTGGCAGCCGAACACGACCTCGGCGGCGAGCCGCGCAGGCTGTTCTACCTGGCGGTTCCGCCGCCCGCGTTCCCACTGATCACCGAGGCGCTGCACGAAGCCAAACTCACCGAGCGGGCGCGTGTGGTGTACGAGAAGCCCTTCGGACTGGACGAGCAGAGCTTCCGCGAACTCAACGAGCTCGCGCATCAGGTCCTGGCCGATGAGCAGATCTACACCATCGACCACTTCCTCGGGAAAGAGACGCTGCAGAACGTCCTCGCCCTGCGCTTCGCCAACGGCATGTTCGAGCCGGTGTGGAACCGCCAGCACATCGACCACGTGCAAATCGACGTGCCCGAGGAGCTGGGGATCGGCACGCGCGGCGCCTTCTACGAAAAGACCGGCGCGTTGCGCGACATGATCGTCACGCACCTGTTCCAGGTGCTCGGCGTGATCGCGATGGAGCCGCCGTATGCGTTCGGGGCCAAGCCGCTGCTCGACGAGAAGCTCAAGGTGTTCGAGTCGATGCTGCCGTTGCGTCGCGAGAACACGGTGCGCGGGCAGTTCGACGGCTACCGCCAGGTCAATGGCGTGGCGGCCGACTCCGAGGCCGAGACGTTCGTGGCCGCCCGCGCCTACGTGGACAACTGGCGGTGGGCTGGCGTGCCGTTCTACCTGCGCACCGGCAAGCGCATGGCCGACAGCCGCCAGTCGGTGACGCTGGCCTTCCGCGAGCCGCCCTCGCGGTTGTTCCCCGAGCTGCCGCGCGACTCCCAGCCCAACGACCACCTCACCCTGGAGCTGGGGGCCCAGGAGCAGATGCGCATCAGCTTCCTGGCCAAGAAGCCCGGCCCCGCGCTGGAGCTGGCGCCGGCGACCATGACGTTCACCTACGAACGCTCTTTCGGGTCGGAGGCCATCGGGCCCTACGAGCGGCTGATTCACGACGCGCTGATGGGTGACCGCACGCTGTTCACGCGGGCAGACGGCATCGAGCGCACTTGGGAGCTGGTCGCCGACGTGCTGGCGGCGCCGCCTGCGCTGCATCCCTACCCGCAGGGCTCCTGGGGCCCCACCGCCGCCGATGAGCTCATCGCCCCCCGCCGCTGGCATCTGCCTGCTTAGTACAGCTGGCCGGCGAGATCACGGACGGCGACCTCAAAGGACTCGGAGAAGGTCGGGAAGGCGTGGACGACATCGGCCAACACTGGGATCCCGACCTCGGCGCGGATCGCCAGCGCGGCCTCGTGCAACCACTCCGAGGCGTACGAGCCGACGGCGGACGCACCCAGCAGCACGCCGCGGCGGCGGTCGGCGACCAGCACCACCCGGCCGCCGGCTGAGCCCTCGGTGACGTGGCGGGCCGTCGAGGCGACGTCGGCCGACGCCGTGATCACGTCGCTGCCGTCGTCGGCGGCCTGCGCCGGCGTGAGGCCGACGGCCAGGACGTTGGGGTCGGTGTACACCGACCGCGGGATGGCGCGGTAGTCGGCTCGTGCGTCGCCGTCGAGCAGGTTGGCCGCGATGATCCGCGCCTGATAGTTGGCGGTGTGGGTGAACGGCGCCACGCCGGTGACGTCACCGGCGGCCCACACGTGCTGCTGGCCTCGGATGCGACACCGCTCGTCGGTCGCCAGGCCCTTGTCACCGGCTTCGATGCCGAGCAGGTCCAGGCCGATGCCGTCGGTCGCCGGCATGCGCCCGACGGCGACGACGACCCGCTCGGCGCTGACTTGAGCGCCGTCGGAGAGGCTGGCCAGCGCGCCCTCCTCGGCGGGCTCGAAGGCGGTCGCGGTGACCCCGCAGCGCACGTCGACGCCGTCGTCGGCAAGGACGCGTCCCAGCTCGGTGCCGATCGAGGGGTCCTCGCCGGGCAGCGGCACTGCGGCGGCCTCCACCAGCGTGGTCCGGCAACCGAAGCGGACAAGGGTCTGGGCCAGCTCGCAGCCCACCGGCCCGCCGCCGAGCACGATCGCCGATACCGGCAGCACACTGCTGCTCCACGCCTGGTCGCTGGTCCAGTGCGGCACCGCGGCCAGGCCGTCGATCGGCGGGACGGTCGGCGTCGAACCCGTGGCGACCACCAGATCGGTCCAGCCCAGCTCGCGTCCGTCGACCGTGAGCACGCCCGGTGCCGTCAGCAGCCCATCCCCACGCACGAGGGTCACCCCGGCCGACTCCGCCTCCTCGGCGTGGGACGTGTCGTCGCGGTGCGAGACGATTCCGTCGCGGCGCGCGGCCGAGGCGGTGAACGCGGCGGATCCGTCACCTGGCTCAACCGGCGCGCCGGACGCGCCCAACGCCGCCGCCTGACCGAGCAGGTGGCGGACCTCCGCCGAACGGATCTGTGCCTTGCTGGGCATGCAGGACACGAAGGGGCATTCGCCGCCGACGCGCAGCCGCTCGACGAGGGCGACCGAACGCCCGGCGCGGGCGACGGTCGTGGCGAGGTTCTCCCCGGCCGAGCCGGCACCGAGGACGACGATGTCAAAGGTTTCCATGCGCCAGCACCTACCCATCTCCTCTGCGGCACACTGCGACGGTATGAGGACCCAGGTCGTGGCCGACGCCCGCGCCGTGGCTGCCGCGGTGGCCGACCACATGTCCGAGGCCATCGCCGCGGCCGTCGCGCAACGAGGGACGGCCGTCGTGGCGTTCAGCGGGGGGTCCACACCAGCGCCGATGCTGCGCGAGCTGTCGGGCAGGGATCTGCCGTGGGAGGCGGTGCACGTCCTGCAGGTCGACGAACGCATCGCTGCCGACGGCCATCCCGACCGCAACGCCACGGTGCTGCGCGCCGAGCTGCTCGACCGCGTGCCAGCGACCGCCCACCTGATGCCCGTGACCGCCGAGGATCCCCAGCAGGCCGCCGCAACCTATGCGGCGCTGCTGCACGACCTCGCAGACGGGGAGCTGGATGCGGTGCACCTTGGCATCGGGCCCGACGGTCACACCGCCTCGCTGGTGCCAGGCGATCCGGTCCTCGAGATCACCGACCGCGACGTGGCGCTGACCGGCGAGTACCAGGGCAGGCGGCGGATGACGCTGACGTACTCCGCCCTGGACCGCGCCCGCCTGGTGCTCTGGGAGGTGGTGGGCGACGACAAGGCCGAGGCCGTCCGCGCGCTGGTCGACCGGGGCAACGTGCCGGCCGCCGGGGTATCGCAAGCTCGGGCGGTACTCGTGGCGGATCAGGCGGCGGGAGCGCGGCTGTGATCGGCAGCCAGGCCGCCTGACCAGCGACCCGCCCCGCCCTGGGCCGACGAGACCAGCGACCCGCCCCGCCCTGGGCCGACGACCCGCACCCTCACCCCCGGGGGTGGTGGGCATCGGCTACCTATCCGGTACCGGATCCCCACCACCCCGGGAGGAACCGTTCCCGCACCGCTACCAGGAGGCCTCGCCCGACGAGCTCGCTGTGGTCGACGGCGTCGTCGACGAGCTCGACGGCATCACCCTGCTCACCGAGACCTCCAGGAGCACGGGCGTGGGCAGCAGCACGCCGATCAGGACGTACGCCGCCCGTAGGCCGCCCACCAGTCGTCCATGGCTGCGATGAAGCGGCGCTCCGCCTCCGCATCGACCGCGTGAGCGGCCCGCAGGTCCACCTTTCCCCCGGCCACCAGGGCGGCGACGATGCTGACGGCCAGCGACTCGTACGCGGCGGGCGAGGCGCCACGCCGCAGATGGCCAAGCGGGTCGCAGGCGGCCAGCAGTGCCTGGCACATACGCACCGCACGGCCGTGGGAGGTCAGACTCATGCAACTTGCATCGGCCGGGGACGCCCGACGCTGAAGGCGGCGACGGCCCTGGTACGGCCCGAAAGGCAGCGCCATGATCCGAGTTGGCACCGCGTCGTGGACCGACCCGACCCTGACCAAGGAGTCGGACTGGTATCCGAAGCGGTCGATGTCGGCGGAGGCCCGGCTGCGCCACTACGCCTCGATCTTCGCGATGGTGGAGGTCGACGCGACCTACTACCACCCGCCCACGGCTGACCTGGCTGGCCTGTGGGTACAGCGGACCCCGCAGGACTTCCGCTTCGACGTGAAGGCCTACTCGCTGCTCACCCAGCACCCGACGCAACCTCGGTCGCTGTGGCAGGACGTGGCCGCCGAGCTGCCGGCCGAGCATGCGGACAAGCGCTCGGTGTACCTGCATCACCTGCCCGACGCGGCGATCGACCGTGCCTTCGAGCTGTTCCGCGAGGCCCTGATGCCGCTGCACTCCGCGGGCAAGCTCGGCGCCGTGTTCTTTCAGTTCCCGCAGTGGTTCACCGCCCGCCGCGACAACCGGGGGTTCTTGGAGAACCTCGCCGGACGCCTGCCCGACTATCAGGTGGCGGTGGAGTTTCGCCACCACAGCTGGCTGGACGAGCGCACGCGGACGCGGACCCTGGCCCTGCTGCGCGAAGCGAAGCTGGCGCTGGTCTGCGTCGACGGGCCGCAGGGCTTCACGTCCTCGGTGCCGCCGGTCCTGGAGGCCACCGCCGACCTCGGGGTGGTGCGCTTCCACGGGCACAACACCGACACCTGGGAGAAGCGCGGGATCAGCGCCGCCGAACGCTTCGAGTACCTGTACTCAACCGCTGAGCTGCGCACCTGGTCGGATGCGGTCCGCCCCTTGACCGAGTCGGCCCGCGAGACCCATTTGGTGTTCAACAACTGCTACCGCGACTACGGCGTGCGCAACGCCAGGGAGCTGGCCGACCTGCTCGGCGAAGGCCTGACGGAAGGCCTGACGCAAGACTGACCGCAGGTCAACGTCTTGCTGGCGGTGGAGGGGTTGCGACCGGCTCAGCCCGACGTGCCCGAGCGACTGCGGCTGGCCGACGCCCCGCCCACTTCGTGGAGCTGGCGACGGACGAGGCGACGACCGCGCTGGTGTACTAGATCACTGCGCGCCGGCGTCGAGCACCGCGCTGATCAGCGCCTCCAGCGGCTGACCCTTGCCGACGTAGGCGTAGGCACCGGCCTCCAGTGCCGCTTCCTGAGCCGACTCGCACGCGCTGAACACCACGATGCGGGCGCCCGGTGCGACGCCGCGGATCAGGGGGATGGCGTCAATCCCGTCGAGGTGAGGCATCTGGTTGTCCAAGACGACGACGTCCGGGCGCAACCGCCCGGCAAGGTCGACCGCCTCGAGGCCGTCGTCACCGGTGCCGACGATCTGCAGGTCATCCTCCATCTCGAAGCAGATGCTCAACAGGTCGCGCACAGCGTCCGCGTCGTCGACCACCACCACGCGGCACACCATGCAGGCTCCTGACCGTCGCTGCCGACCTCGGCTGCATCGTCGCCCATGGCGCACGATGACCGCCATAGTCCCTTCCTGCTATTCCGCCTGGTCACTCGGTGTCTGGTCAGCCGCGCTCGGGGGTCACCAGGCGAGCAAGCCTTCGGCGTCACCGAGCACGTCCTGCAGCCGCCCGTCGTCCACGGCGCTCACGCCGTTCACCAGGTCTTCGGGGCGCAGGCCCTGGTCGGCCAGATCCTCGGCCGCCACCCAGATCCGAACGCCGCTTTCGACCAGGCCGAGCAGGTCCTGACCTCCGGTGGCGGGCGGCATGGCAACGCCGGCCACATTCCTCGAGCGGACCAGTGTCGCTCGCAATGCCAGTTCAACGGCAGCGCCGCGCAGGACCACCGTGAGGTCGACGTCCTCGGCCACCGCGTAGGCGTTGGCCTCCAGCACCGGCTGGCCGGCGCGCATCGCGGAGGGAGCGCTGCGCACGATGCTGACGACGCGGCGCATGTCAGGCCCTTCCCGGGCTCAGCACGACGTCGGCGGCACGCACGAAGGCCCACAAATCCGAGGGGGAACCCGGGACCACACCTGGCACGTAGCGATCCTCCACGCCGAGCCGGCGCGCGGCCTCCTCGTCGACCACCCAGTCGAGGTTCCCGCCGTGGACGCCACGGCGCAGCAGCCCCGCGACCGCGCTGGTGATCTCAGTGTCCCCGGTGGTCAGCCCGGCGGCGGCCTCGGCGGCGTAGACGGTGACGCGGTGACCCCGCAGCATCAGGCACTCGACGAGTTGCAGTGCCGTGGCGGTGGACTCTGCGGCACCGTCCTCGGTCAGCACCAGCGCGATCGTGCGCCTGCTCACAGCCAGGCCACCTGGTCCGCGCCACCGGTCAGAAGGTCGGCGACCCGGTCGAGGTCCACGACCTGGATGCCGTCGACCACCTGTTGGATGCCGCGCCGTCGCAGCGCGTCGTCGTGGGCCGCCACGGTGACGCCGGCGGTGATCGCTGTGGTCACGGCTGCCGCGTCAGAAGAGCCCGGCCGGGCCGACGCGGCGGCTCGGTCGAGCAGCACCACGGTCACCTGCCCGGTCGCGAGACGGCTGGTCGCCATCCGCAGGCCCCCGGCGAGGTCGTTGGAGAGCAGCAGCGTCGAGCTCATCCGCTGCCCTTGCGGATCAGCAGCCGGATGCCCGGCCGGCCGGCCGCGTCGGTCGCGCGCTCCACACCGAGCAGCACGTGCCCGGCCCGGTCTGCCCAGCGCGCAAACGCAGCCGGCGCGCCGGGGCCGGCAGCCAGCACCTCCAGCACCTCGCCCGGCGCCAAGCCGGTGAC